>JAVHXR010000170.1:3301-6329 GCA_031119515.1 Propionicimonas sp. | reverse complement strand
GCTGAGCCCGGGCGAGACCTACAGCGCCACGACGCAGTGGCTCGTCGGCTGACCCGGGTCCGGACCAGGTGGTGACTGCAGGCCGGCGGAGGTCACGCACCCGGCGGACCGGCTCGGGGCCGGCCTGGGTCGCCGTGACGGCGATCGTCCTCGTCCTCGGGGCGGTAATGGTGGTGCGCACGGCGTGGGTCAGCGACGACGCGCAGATCACGCTCCGCTCCGTCCTCAACCTCGTCAACGGCTACGGCCCGGTCTTCAACCTCGACGAGCGGGTGCAGGCCTACACCCACCCGCTGTGGTTCGGCCTGCTCGGCCTGGTCTCGCTGTCCGGTGCGAACGTCTTCCACGTCGCCCTCGGGCTGGGCATCACCGTGACCATGCTCGTCCTCGTCACCGTGCTGCGGATCGCGATCACGCCGTGGCACGGCCTGGCCGGCGCACTCGTCCTGCTGTTCTCGCGGGCCTCGCTGGACTATGCGACGTCCGGGCTGGAGAACCCGCTCTCGCACCTGCTGGTGTTGCTGCTGGTCCTGGTCGGGACGGCGATCCTCGAGCCCGCCTCCCGCGGCCGGCGGCTGGCGCTGGTGCCGGCGCTGGTCGGACTGCTCTACCTGAGCCGCCCCGACCTGGTGCTGCTCGCGCTGCCGTTCGCGGCCTACGTCTGGCTGCGCGCCCCGGTGGGTTGGGGTACCCGCTGGAAGGCCGTCGTCCCCGGGGCCGCGATCGTGCTGGGGTGGACGTTGTTCTCGGTGGCCTACTACGGCTTCCCGTTCCCGACCACCGCCTACGCCAAGCTCGGCAACGGTATCCCGCGCGCCGAGCTGGTGGACCACGGGCTGCAGTACCTGTGGGACTCGCTCACCCGCGACCCGCTGACGCTCGCGGTGGTCGCCGCCGCCGTCGCGCTCGCAGTCGTCGCCCGGTCGTGGCCGCACCTGTGGCTGGCTGCCGGCATCCTCGCCTACCTCGGCTACGTCACCTGGATCGGCGGCGACTTCATGTCGGGCCGCTTCCTCAGCGCGCCGCTGGTGGTGGCGGTGGCCATCATCGTCCGGACGCCGCTCCGGCCGTCGGTGGCGATCCCGCTGGTCGCTGTCGGGGTAGTGCTCGCGGTCCCGGCGCTGCCGGCCACCCTGTTGTCGGGGCCGGACTTCGCCAACGAGTCGTTCGGCACCCGCGGCATCGCCGACGAACGCGGCTTCTACTACCAGCGCTGGGGCCTGCTGGCCCCCGCGGACCCGGACCGGTTCGCGGTCCCTGAGTGGCAGGTGCCGGCCACCCGGAGGGTCGAGGTCGTCGAGGGCTGCGGCCTGCTCGGCACCCGCTCGATCAAGGCCGGACCGGGCAGCCACGTCGTCGACCCGTGCGGCCTGGCCGACCCGCTGCTGGCCCGGCTGGAACCGGTGGTCGGGCCGGACTGGCGGATGGGCCACTTCGCTCGCGAGCTTCCGGAGGGCTACCTGCAGAGCCTGATGACCGGGCAGAACCAGCTGGCCGATGCGGACCTGCGGGCGTTCTACGACTCGATCCGGCTCGCCACCCGCGGCCCGCTGTTCACCGCCGAGCGCTGGGCGGCGATCGCCGGCCTGAATCGGCAGACCATCACGGCCCCCTGAGCCTGCTCTGCTCCAGAAACTGCCTCCCAGAGGCCGTCTCCGACATATCCTCCGGCGGCAGCTGCAGGGAGGCGGTTTGTGGACCGCCGAACGCCAGTGGACATGAGTCGGGCCCCGGGAAGTATGAGTTCCCGGGGCCCAACCCGACGCAGGAGCGATGATCCGCGCCTGCCAAGAGGCTTCCGCCAGGCCCACTGACCGCATCACCGGCCCGATCCGAGGGGCGAACCCCACGGGAAGCCTGACCTCCCTCTCTCGGCTACCAGGCTGCCGGAGCAACCCGATGGGTCATTTCTAGTGGCGCCGGAACGGCCCTGCAAGGGCACCCGGCCGGGCCGGGTCGGGGGAGGCTGTCGAAGTCGGCGTGTCGTCGGCGTGTCCTGTGACAGCCGTGACGGCTGTGCCTGCGGACACAGGAGCGACGTCTCACATCATGAGACGTCGCTGCCGGCCTCGCGCCCCTCCAGCGCCCGGTGCACTGCCCGCAGCATCGCCGCCGAGCCCGCCCGGATCGCCTCGAGGTCGGCTGTCGGGATCGGTGGCATGACGGTCTCCATCAGCTTTCCGAACACCGTGTCGACGCCGCCGAGGGTGCGGATCCCCTCCGCCGTGGGATGCAGCCGCCGGACCCTTCGGTCACTCGCATCGTCCGCCCGCTCGACCAGACCCTTCTCGGCGAGGCGGTCGATCAGCCCGCTCGCCGTGGGCGCACTCACCCCCAGCTGCGCGCCGAGCTCGTGACCGGTCATGCCTGGGGTCTGCGCCACCAGGCCGAGCACCCTGAGCTGCTGCATCGTGATGTCGGCCGGGAGCTCCAACGGGCCGACCAGCTCGATGGCCCGATCGCGCATACGATCGTGGAGGGCGAGGATCTCGGCAAGCAGCGCATCCCGTTCGGGGTCGCCGGAGGACGGCAGCGTCGCCCGCACGTGGCCTCCTCCGCAATCCGCAGTCATTAGCCCGATGCTAACATCGTTGATTGGTTAGTACGATGCTAATCAACCGATCTGCCAGAGCTGCGTCCCTTCCGGGAAAGTGAGTACACCGTGAGTCGCCTGACCAACCTGAGCCTCGCCCACCGGACGGTGGTGCTGCTGCTCGCGCTGCTCACGATCGGGGTCGGGGTCTACTCCGCCACCGCGCTGAAGCAGGAACTGATCCCCGCCCTCGACCTGCCGCGCGGCGCCGTGATGACGGTGTACCCCGGTGCCAGTCCCGGTGTCGTCGAGGAGGAGGTCTCGAAGCCGATCGAGGCAGCCGTCAAGGGCGTCGAGGGGATCACGACCGTCACCTCGAACAGCTCGAGCTCGGTCTCCCAGGTCACGATGCAGTGGGAGTACGGCAACGACCCCGACGAGATCGCGGCCGACGTCCGCGCCGCGATCGAGGCGATCAGCGGATCGCTCCCGGCC
>JAVHXR010000170.1:0-3291 GCA_031119515.1 Propionicimonas sp. | reverse complement strand
GACATCGTGCTGCCCGAGCTGAAGTCCCTGCCCGGCGTCCGCGACGTCACCCTGGCCGGGCAGGAGACCCACGAGATCGTCATCACCTACGACGAGCCCAAGCTCCGCGACGCCGGGATCGACCCGTCGCTGATCGGACAGTTGTTCCTGGCCAACTCCACCGCCATCCCGTCCGGCACGATACGCACCGACAACACCAACCTCGACGTCCAGACCGGCACGACCTACTCCTCAGCGAGCGACCTGGAGACGCTGTGGCTGCAGGGCACCGACGGCCCCGTGCTGCTCAAGGACGTCGCCACGGTCACCGAGCAGCCCGTCGAACAGACCTCGATCTCCCGGGTGAACGGACGGCCGGCGCTCACCCTGTCGATCACCAAGAACGCCGGGGCGAACACGGTCTCCGTCGCCCACGAGGTGAACGGCGCGCTCGACCAGCTGGCCGGCCAACTCGGCTCGGACGCGTCCTTCGCCGTGGTCTTCGACCAGTCGCCCTACATCGAGCAGTCCATCCACGACCTGTCGGTCGAGGGCGGCATCGGCCTGGCCATGGCGGTGCTGGTGATCATGCTGTTCCTCGGCTCGATCCGCCCCACCCTGATCACCGCGATCTCCATCCCGCTGGCACTGCTGATCGCCCTGGTGGGGCTGTGGGTCGGCGGGTACTCACTGAACATCCTCACCCTGGGCGCGCTCACCGTCGCCATCGGACGGGTTGTCGACGACTCCATCGTGGTGATCGAGAACATCAAACGACACCAGTCCATGGGCGAGTTCGGCCGCGGCTCGATCGTCCGGGCGGTCCGCGAGGTGGCCGGGGCGGTCACCAGTTCCACGCTCACCACCGTCGCCGTGTTCGTCCCGATCGGGCTGGTCGGCGGGCAGGCGGGCGAGATGTTCCGTCCCTTCGCGCTCACCGTGACGATCGCCCTGCTCGCCTCGCTGCTGGTCGCGCTGACCGTGGTGCCGGTGCTCGCGTCCTGGTTCATGCGTCCCACCGCCAGGCAGCTCGCCGATCCGCACGCGGAGGAGAAGGAGACCAACACCTGGCTGCACAAGGGCTACACCCCCGTGCTCGGCTGGGCGCTGCGGCACCGCGCCGTCACCTTGCTGATCGCGCTCGGGATCTTCGCCGGGACGATCGCCCTCACCCCGTACCTGAAGACCGACTTCATCGGTTCGATGGGCCAGGAGAGCCTGCAGATCTCCCAGAAGCTGCCCACCGGCACCGGCCTGGCACAGACCGACGAGGCGTCCCGCCGGATCGAGGCCCTGCTGGCGGCGACCCCCGAGGTCGAGACCTACCAGACCTCCATCGGCGGCTCGACGGCGATCTTCCTCGGCGGCCAGTCCGACACCAACCAGGCGACCTTCACCGTCACCCTGGCCACCGGCAGCGCGCCGACCGCGGTCGCCACCCGGTTGCGCCAGCAGGTGGCAGACGCCGACGACCTCGGAAAGGTCGACGTCGCCATCGGCACCAGCCAGGCGGCGAGCCAGGTCGTGCTGTACGTGGAGAGCTCCGACCCGGCGGCGCTCGCCGACGCGAACGACCGGGTGCTCGCACTGATGGGCGGCATCCCTCAGCTCACCGCGCCGGCCAGCGACCTCACCGACGCCAAGCAGATGCTGTCGGTCGACGTGGACGAGGAACTGGCGGCGAGGAAGGGGATGACGCAGGTCCAGATCGGGCAGGCGGTGGCGCGCGCCGTCCGCGGCCAGCAGATCGGGACGGTCGCGCAGGGCGACACCACCCTCGACGTCTACCTGCGCTCCCAGGAGCCGGTGAAGAACATCGACGAACTGCGCAAGATCAAGCTGCCGGTCACCCAGCGGATGACGATCGACGCGCGCACCAAGGCCGCGGAGAAGGTGACCGACCGCCAGGAGGAGCTCCAGGAGGAGTCGAAGCAGGCCCAGACCGACGCCTACAACGAACAGGTGTCCGCGCTGAAGGACTCGCGATCCGCAGCCAGCAAGGCGTCCAGCAAGGCGCAGAAGCAGCTCAAGGCGGCCCAGCGGGAGCTGAAGTCGCTCCAGGCCGAGCTGGCCAGGGTGCCCCAGGCCTGCGTCGCCGACCCCACCCAGGTGGACTGCCTGCCGCTGGCGACCGGGATCTACCGGATCAGCCAGGAGCTGTCGGCCACCGGGATGCAGGTCGCGCAGCTGTCCGCCGCCGTGTCGCAGTCCAGGGCCGGGATCTCGACGATCGACGCCCAGCTCGATGGCCTTGCCGAGTCCCGCCAGAAGTCGCTGGACGCCCAGGCCGACCAGCAGGCGCTGGCCGACGACGCCAAGGCTGCCCAGGAGCTGAACCCCAAGCCGGTGCGGCTGCAGGACGTAGCCGACGTCCACCTGGTCGAGGCGCCGGGGACGATCACCAGGGTGGACGCCGTCCGCGCCGCCACGCTGACCGCCACGGCCGAGGGCGGGGACCTGGGTGCCACCACGACGGCGATCGAGGAGGGCCTTGCCACCCTCGACCTGCCGGACGGGGTCACCGTCCGGATCGGCGGCGTCTCGCAGCAGCAGCAGGAGTCGTTCGCGCAGCTCGGGCTGGCGATGGCGGTCGCCGTGGCGGTGGTCTACCTGATCATGGTCGCCACCTTCGGCTCGCTGCTCCAGCCGCTGATCCTGCTGGTGTCGATCCCGTTCGCAGCCACCGGCGCGCTCGGGCTGTCGCTGATCACCGGCACCCCGATCGGCATCCCGTCGATGATCGGCCTGCTGATGCTGATCGGGATCGTCGTCACCAACGCGATCGTGCTGATCGACCTGATCAACCAGAAGCGCAAGGCCGGCGCGGGGGTGGACGAGTCGATCGAGGCCGGCGCGAGGCTCCGGCTGCGCCCGATCGTGATGACGGCGCTGGCCACGATCTTCGCCCTCGTCCCGATGGCGCTCGGGATCACCGGCGGCGGGGTCTTCATCTCCAAGCCGCTGGGCATCGTCGTGATCGGCGGCCTGGTGTCGTCGACGCTGCTGACGCTGATCCTGGTGCCTGTGCTGTACGACGTCCTGGAGAAGTGGCGCGAGAACCGCGCTGCCCGGCGGGAAGCCCGCCACCAGGCCAGGCTGGGGGTGGCCGAGGACGAGACCGGGGCCGCCGGGGTCGAGACGGAGGGGGTGCCGGCCGATCCGGACGCCCCGCTCGCGGACACCGAGGCCACGGCCGCTGAGCGGCCGCCGGCGGATCCCGCCGGCCCCGAGGCCGGCCCCGAGGCCGGCCCCGAGGCCGGCCCCGAGGCCGGCCACGAGCCCGCGACCGGCTGGGAGCGACCGCCGTCCGAG
>JAVHXR010000169.1 GCA_031119515.1 Propionicimonas sp. | reverse complement strand
GATATGTCGGTGGTGGGTTGTGGGAGGCGGTTTCTGGATGGCCCTGGTGGCCAGGAGGTTCGGCCGCTTGCCTGTTCGCGCAGGGGATGTCCGCCAGATTCTGCCGGTTTGGGCAGGTGAGCGGAGGATATGTCGGTGGTGGGTTGTGGGAGGCGGTTTCTGGATGGCCCTGGTGGCCAGGGACCGGGACCGTCCCCGCGGGTTCGGCTAGAGGTGCTCAGCCAGGTAGGCCAGCGCCTCGGAGGTACCGCTGTTGAGCCGCAGTGTGGCGTACTTGTCACCGCGGGTGATGCCGCGGTTGATGATCACCACCGGCTTGCCGGCTGCTGCGGCGTGGCGGACGAACCGCAGCCCCGACATCACCGCGAGCGAGCTGCCGGCCACGACAAGGGCATCGCCCGCGTCGACCAGCGCGTACGCCGCGGCCACCCGCGGCGGAGGGACGGGCTCGCCGAAGTAGACGATGTCGGGCTTCAGGATGCCGCCGCAGACCTCGCACGCGGCCACGACGAAGCCCTCCGTCTGCTCGATCACCGCGTCGGCGTCGGGTGCGATCTCGATGTCGGCCACCTCCTCGACCCGCTCCAGGAACCCGGGGTTGAGCGCGAGCAGCCGGCGGTCGAGGTCCGCCCGCGAGATCCGGTTGCCGCACGACAGGCACACCACCTCGTTGTAGTGGCCGTGCAGGTCGATCACCCGCTTCGACCCCGCCTCCTCGTGGAGGAGGTCCACGTTCTGGGTGATCACGCCGACGACAAGCCCGCGCCGCTCGAGTTCGGCGAGGGCGCGGTGCCCGGCGTTCGGCTCGGTGCGGCGCAGGTGGTGCCAGCCGTAGTGGTTGCGCGCCCAGTAGTGCCGGCGGAAGTCGGCGTCGGCCGAGAACTGCTGGAAGGTCATCGGGTTGCGCGTCGGTGCGTCCGGGCCTCGGTAGTCGGGGATCCCCGAGTCGGTCGAGATCCCCGCCCCGGTCAGCGCCACCCAGCTGCGCCCGGCGAGCAGCAACGCCGCCTCGGCGAGGTCGGCCGCCCCGGCCGGCGGACGCGCATCCGGTTCAGCGGGCATCCAGCGGGAGGGGAGGATTCTGGGCGCGGTCATCGCCGCCAGTGTTCCCGGCGACCGGCGGCCAGGCAAGGGCGAGGGGACGTTCGCGGCCGCACACTAAGCTGGCCGGCGTGATGCGAACCCCTCAGCCGGCCGGCGGCCGTCCGTCCGTTCCCGCCCGCCCGGCGCCGACCCGCACCCGAACCGAGCGGGGGCGGCGAGCCTCGTGACCGACACCACCACCCCGGGCTCGCGCAGCGCGATCGACTGGACGCTGCGGTTCGTCAAGGGCATGTTCATCGGCACCGGGGCGATCCTGCCCGGGGTCTCCGGCGGCGCGCTGGCCGCGGTGTTCGGCCTCTACGAGCGGCTGATCGAGTTTCTCGCTGACCTGCGCAGGAACTTCGTCGCGAACCTGCTGTTCTTCGTCCCGGTGGCCCTCGGCGGGTTGTTCGGGATCTTCGTCCTGGCGTTCCCGCTGGACTACTTCCTGGTCAATGCCGAGGTGCAGGTGATGTGGTTCTTCATCGGCTGCATCGCCGGGACGCTCCCGGCGCTGTTCAAGGAGGCCGGCAAGTACGGCCGCAAGACCTGGCACCTGTGGCTGGTCGGGATCGTCGCCGTGGTCGCGCTGGTCGCCCTCGTGCTGGCCCGGACCTACCTCAACGTCACGCTGCCCCAGAACTTCTGGACCTGGCTGCTCGCGGGAGCGATCTTCGCCCTGGGGATGATCGTCCCCGGCCTCTCGCCGTCCAACTTCCTGCTCTACTTCAACATGTACCAACCGCTCACCGAGGGCATCAAGCACCTCGACCTGAGCGTGCTGATCCCGGTCGGGATCGGTGCGGTGCTGTGCGTCCTGGCGTTCGCGAAGGCCGTCAGCAAGCTGCTCGACATCGCCTACCCTGTGGTCTTCCACGTCATCATCGGCACCGTGATCGCCTCCACCGCGATCATCATCCCGACCGTCGACCAGCACCTCGCGCTGGACGCCGTCGGCTGGGTGCTCACGGTCGGGCTCGCGGCGGCGGGAGTCGCGCTCGGGCTGTGGATGGGGCGGCTCGAGGACAAGTACAAGACGCCCGAGCCGCTCGCCGCCGACGTGGCGTCCTGAGCGGTGGCCGACGACAGCCACGACGGCCCGGACGAGGCGCCCGGGGTAGGGCCGCATCCGGTGCCGTGGCCAGAGGACGCCCGGCTGGATCCGGAGCTGCTCGCCGCCGGCGACCGCCGCAACGTGGTGGACGGCTACCGCTACTGGCGGCTCGAGGAGATCGTCGCCGACCTGGACACCCGCCGCCACGACCTGCACGTGGCGATCCAGAACTGGGAGCACGACTTCAACATCGGCTCGATAGTGCGGACGGCGAACGCCTTCAACGTCGCGGGTGTCCACATCGTCGGACGGCGCCGCTGGAACCGTCGCGGCGCGATGGTGACCGATCGCTACCTGCACGTCACCCACCACGACTCGGTCGACTCGCTGGCGGCCTGGGCGGCGGGTTCGGACGTGGCGCTGGTCGGTGTGGACAATCTGCCGGGATCCTCTCCGCTGGAGCGGACGCGGCTGCCGCGGCGATGCTGCCTGGTGTTCGGCTCGGAGGGCCCGGGGCTGACCGACGAGATGGTGGCGGCGTGCTCCGGCCTGGTGGCGATCACGCAGTACGGGTCGACCCGCTCGCTGAACGCCGGCGCCGCAGCGGCCGTGGCGATGTACCACTGGGCGTTGGCCTGGGCCGCCCCGCCGTCGGTCTGAGCCCGTCGGCTCGCCTCCGCCGGCTCCCGCGGCTGCCGGCGTCCCACCTACGATGGGGACGTGCACGACGAGTTCGGGGTCTACTACCAGCCGGCGCTGGCGGCCGGGCAGGTCGCCCGCGCACGCACCGGTCTGATCTGGCGACTCGGCTGGACCGCGCTGATCGTCGCCATCGGGGTCGGCGGCTGGCTGCTCTACCCCGAGCAGTTCGGCCCGTCGGCACCCTGGTTCATCGGCTCGGCCGTGGTCGTCGGTCTCGCACTGGGAGGCTGGGAGCTGGCGCGCTTCCTCACCGCGCGCTCGGACGCCGCCCGCGTCGCTCCTGGCCTGGCGCTCGGCGCGAACCGGTACGGCGTCCTGGTCGGGGCGGACTGGTACCCCTGGGGTGAGGTCGGCTCGCTGGTGGTGCGACCCGGGCGATTGGGCGCCTCCTCCCGGCTGGTGGCCACCGGACGGGATGCACGCACCCGGGAGGTGCTGCTGGACTACACCGACGTCCTGCCCGCGAGCCTCGACTCCGCGGTCGTGGCGTTGTCGGCCGGCCGCGCGCGGGTCGACCTGTCGCGGCTGGACGCCTGACCGTCTCGGGGAGCGGTCCGCGGGCGCACCAATTCCCGTGCTGACTACTCACTCGCGTCCCAGATTTGAAAGACTGGACGGGTACCGCCCTGCCCGCGGGTTTCGCGGGCGAGTTACCTGAGAGAGGCCTTATCGATGCCCATTGCCAGTCCTGAGAAGTACGCCGAGATGCTGGACGCCGCCAAGGCGGGGTCCTACGCCTACCCGGCGATCAACATCACGTCCTCCCAGACGGTGAACGCCGCCCTGCAGGGCTTCGCCGAGGCTGGCTCCGACGGCATCATCCAGGTCAGCACCGGCGGAGCCGAGTACGCGTCCGGCCCCACGATCAAGCACATGGTGACCGGTGCTGTCGCGCTCGCCGAGTACGCCCACATCGTCGCCAAGAACTACCCGGTGAACATCGTGGTGCACACCGACCATTGCCAGAAGGAGAAGCTCGACACCTACGTCAAGCCGCTCATCGCGATCTCGCAGGAGCGCGTGGACCGTGGCCTCGAGCCGCTGTTCCAGTCGCACATGTGGGACGGCTCCGCGGTCCCGATGGAGGAGAACCTCCAGATCGCCGACGAGCTGCTCGCGCTCACCGCGAAGGCCCGCCAGATCCTCGAGATCGAGGTCGGGGTCGTCGGTGGCGAGGAGGACGGCGTCAAGGCCGAGATCAACGACAAGCTGTACACCACGGTCGAGGACGGCCTGCGGACGATCGAGGTGCTCGGCCTGGGCGAGAAGGGCCGCTACATCACCGCGCTCACCTTCGGCAACGTGCACGGCGTGTACAAGCCGGGCGCTGTGAAGCTGCGTCCGGCCGTGCTGAAGGAGATCCAGGACGCCGTCGGTGCCAAGTACGGCAAGGACAAGCCGTTCGACCTGGTCTTCCACGGCGGGTCGGGCTCGACCCCGCAGGAGATCTCCGACGCGGTCGACTTCGGCGTTATCAAGATGAACATCGACACCGACACTCAGTACGCCTTCACCCGCCCGGTGGTGGAGCACATGTTCCGCAACTACGACGGCGTGCTGAAGATCGACGGCGAGGTCGGCAACAAGAAGCAGTACGACCCGCGGGCCTGGGGCAAGAGCGCAGAGGCCGGCATGGCCAAGCGCGTCGTCGAGGCCTGCCAGTACCTGCGTTCGGCCGGCAAGACCATCGGCTGATCCTGGTTCATCCTGTGCTGTGGGCCGGTCCTTCGGGGCCGGCCCACAGCCGTTCCTCCACCTGGTTCACCGGGGACGGTTCCGGAGCCGGTTCACGGGGGGACACTCCCGCTCGCCAGGCGAGGGAGGGGAGGGGCGGTCGGCGCGGTTCACGGGGACGGTTCCGAGGCCGGTTCACGAGGGACACTCCCGCTCGCCAAGCGAGGGACGGAGAGGCGGTCGGCGCGGTTCACGGGGACGGTTCCGAGGCCGGTTCACCAGGGACGGTCCCGAGCATGGACGGCGAGTGGGTACCATCCCCACGTGGCACAGGGCCGGACCGGGGTCGTGGGGTCGCTCGCCAGCTGGGACGACGAGCGCGGGTTCGGCTTCATCCAGCCCAACGAGGGCGGCCAGCAGGTGTTCGTCCACGTCTCCGGCTTCCGTGAGCGGAGCCGGCACCCGGTGACCGGCGACGTGGTGGTGTTCGACGTGGTGGCCGGTGACGGCGGACGACCGCGCGCCGCGGACGTCCAGTTCGTCGACCAGGTGGTGGCGCGACCCGGCCCGGAGCGCTCGCAGCGTGGCAGGCTCCGGCCGATCGCCCTGCTCCCGGTGGCCCTGTTCGCGGCCTACCTCGCGGTCGCGATCGCGGTGTGGGGCGTGCCGTGGTGGGTGCCGGCTGTCTACCTGGGCATGAGTGTCCTCACCTTCGTGCTCTACGCCCGCGACAAGCGCCTGGCCCGGGCGGGGGAGTGGCGGGTGCCGGAGGCGACCCTTCAGCTCGCCGGACTCGCCTGCGGCTGGCCGGGCGGCGCGCTCGCCCAGCAGTTCCTGCGCCACAAGAACCGCAAGCGGTCCTTCCAGCTCCAGTTCTGGGTACTCGCAGCCCTGAACGTCGTTCTGCTCGCCATCCTCGTCCACGAGACCGGCCTGCTGCGCTGACGCGGCCGTCTGCCCGAGGACGGGAAGCCCGGCCGCGACCGGTCCGTGACCCGACCTACCGGGGGGACGCGCCGGCGAGGCCGTCCCCGGCCCACCTGCCGGGCGGTGCCGTCCGGAGAAGCGAGAGCGGTGCACTCTGGCCGCGGAGCGGCACGGCCGCCATCCGGGCCCACTCGGCTAGAGTGTGGTCGCAAGAGCCCGCCGGCATTGCCGCGGGCTTGTCTGGTGCGAGGGGGCAGTACATGCCGGGAATCGTGGTTGTCGGCGCGCAATGGGGCGACGAGGGCAAGGGCAAGGCGACCGACCAGCTGGGCGACCGGGTCGACTACACCGTCCGCTACTCCGGCGGTAACAACGCCGGCCACACCATCGTGGTGAACGGCGAGAAGTACGCGCTCCACCTGTTGCCCTCGGGCATCCTGAACGCCAACTCGACGCCGGTCATCGGCAACGGCGTGGTGATCGACCTGGACGTGCTCTGCGAGGAGCTGGACGGGCTGAACGCCCGCGGCGTCGACACCTCGAAGCTGCTGATCTCGGCCAACGCCCACCTGATCACCCCCTACCACCAGGTGATCGACAAGGTCACCGAGCGGTTCCTCGGCAACCGCCGGATCGGCACCACCGGACGGGGGATCGGGCCGGCGTACTCCGACAAGATCAACCGGCTGGGGATCCGGGTCCAGGACCTGCTCGACCCCTCGATCCTCGAGCAGAAGGTCGAGGCCGCGCTGGAGCAGAAGAACCACCTGCTGGTGAAGGTCTACAACCGCCGGGCGATCGACGCGGCGGAGGTCGCCGCCGGCCTGCTCGCCCACGCCGACCGGATCCGGCCGATGGTGACCGACGTCTCGCGGGTGCTGAACGACGC
>JAVHXR010000168.1 GCA_031119515.1 Propionicimonas sp. | reverse complement strand
ACGCCGCCGCGCTGGCGGCAGCCCTCGACGACACCACCGCGGCCGTCATCCTCGAGCCGATCCAGGGCGAGAACGGGGTGGTCGAGCCGCCGTCCGGCTTCCTGGGCCAGGTCCGCGACCTCACCCGCGCGGCGGGCGCCCTGCTCTGGGTGGACGAGGTGCAGACCGGCATCGGCCGCTGCGGCGACTGGCTGGCCAGCGCGGCGTCGGGGGTCACCGCCGACATCGTCACCTTCGCCAAGGGCCTTGGCAACGGCTTCCCGATCGGCGCCTGCGTGGCGACCGGTGCCGCCGCCGACCTGCTTCAGCCCGGCTCCCACGGCACCACCTTCGGCGGCAACCCGGTGGCGGCGGCTGCCGGGCTGGCGGTGATGGGCATCATCGAGCGCGACGGCCTGCTGCAGCGCTCCGTCGACCTCGGGGACCGCCTCGCCGCGACGATCCTCGGTCTCGGCCACCCCGATGTGCTCGCCGTCAGGGGACGCGGGCTGCTGCGCGGGGTGGTGCTGGCCCGCCCGATCGCCGCCGCGGTGGCCGACGCGGCGCTCGAGGCGGGGTACGTGATCAACGCGCCCCGGCCCGACGTGCTCCGGCTGGCCCCGCCGCTGGTGGTGCCGGCGGAGGGACTGGACGCGTTCGCGGCCGCCCTTCCGGCGCTCCTGGAGGGTGTGGCATGACCGAGCCCCGCAGCCCGCTCACCAAACCGGCCCGCCAGGCCAGGATCGCCGAGCTGATCGAGCGCACCGACGTCGCGAGCCAGACCGAGCTCGCCCAACGCCTCGCCGACGGCGGGCTGGTCGTCTCCCAGGGCACCCTGAGCAAGGACCTGCTCGAACTCGGCGCCGTCAGGGTCCGTTCCAGCGACGGGCAGTTCCGCTACGCCCTGCTTGCCGGTGAGCCGGCGGTGTCGGCGGGCGCGGCCCTCGCCAGGCTCGCCCGGCTGTGCGGCGAGCTGCTGCTCTCGGCCGAGGCCTCGGCCAACCTCGTCGTGCTGCGGACCCCTCCGGGGGCGGCCCAGTTCTTCGCCTCCGCGATCGACAAGGTCGGCTGGGAGGCGGTGCTCGGGACGATCGCCGGCGACGACACCGTCATGATGATCACCCGCGACCTGGCGGGCGGACCGGCGATGGCCGAGACCCTGCTCGGGCTGCACACGACCTGAGGCCGGCGTCGCCGCCATCCCGAGCACACCACCACGAGCTGGAGGACCCCATGGATTCATCGATCGCCGACGGACGGCTGTGGGGCGGCCGGTTCGCCGGCGGCCCGGCCGAGGCGATGTTCGCGCTCAGCAAGTCGACCCAATTCGACTGGCGGCTGGCCCGTCACGACCTGGCCGGTTCCCGCGCGCACGCCCGGGCGCTGGCCGCGGCAGGGCTGCTCACCGACGAGGAACTCGCCGCCATGGTCGCGGGGCTCGACGCCCTCGAGGCCGACGTGGTCGCCGGCACCTTCCTGCCGGCCGCCTCCGACGAGGACGTGCACGGTGCCCTGGAGCGCGGCCTGATCGACCGGGTCGGTGCCGACCTGGGCGGCCGGCTGCGTGCCGGACGCTCCCGGAACGACCAGATCGCCACTCTCATCCGGCTCTACCTGCGCTCGGCGAACCAGGTGCTGGCGGCCGACGTCAGGGCGGTCATCGAGGCCCTCGCGGAACAGGCCGAGGCGCACCTCGGCGCGATCATGCCCGGCCGTACGCACCTGCAGCACGCCCAGCCCGTCCTGCTGAGCCACCACCTGCTGGCCCACGCGTGGCCGCTGGTCCGCGACCTCCAGCGGCTCGCCGACCTCGACCGCAGGCTCGCGCTGAGCCCCTACGGGTCGGCGGCGCTGGCGGGGACCTCGCTCGGCCTCGACCCGGAGGCGGTGGCGGCCGACCTCGGCTTCACCGGCAGCGTCCCCAACTCGATCGACGGCACCGCAGCCAGGGACCTGGTGGCCGAGGAGTCGTACGTGCTGGCCCAGGTCGCCGTCGACGTGTCCAGGCTGGCCGAGGACGTCATCCTGTGGTGCACCCACGAGTTCGGGTTCGCCCGGCTCGACGACGCCTGGTCCACTGGCAGCTCGATCATGCCGCAGAAGAAGAACCCGGACGTCGCCGAACTGGCGCGCGGCAAGGCGGGCCGGCTGATCGGCAACCTCGCCGGCCTGCTCGCGACCCTGAAGGGCCTGCCGCTGGCCTACAACCGCGACCTGCAGGAGGACAAGGAGCCGGTCTTCGACGGGCTCGACCAGCTCGCGGTGCTGCTGCCGGCCGTCGCCGGCATGGTGGGCACGCTCAGCTTCGACACCGCGCGGATGGCGTCGCTGGCGCCGCGGGGATTCTCGCTCGCGACCGACCTGGCCGACTGGCTGGTGCGTCGCCGCGTCCCGTTCGCCGTCGCGCACGAGATCGCCGGCGCCGCGGTGAAGTACTGCGAGGCGCGCGGTATCGAGCTGGGGGAGCTCTCCGGCGAACAGCTGGCCGAGATCTCGCCCGAGCTGACCCCTCAGGTGCTGGACGTGCTCACCGTCGAGGGCTCGGTGGCGTCCCGCAGCGGCCGCGGCGGGACCGCCCCGGAGGCCGTCCGCAGCCAGCTCGCCGAGCTCCGTACCTGGCTGGCCTGATCCCGCCCAGGCCACCGTCGCCGGCCGTCGCACCAACCGGTGGTCCCCGGCCGTAACGGGCACAGATCACCGGAAACGGGGCTGTGGGGCGGGCCGGCACGCCCCTAGAATCCCGGCCAGGCAGGGCCCTGACCCCTGTGCCCTGTCGGCGGGAGGAGGGGTTCCATGCGCCCCAGCACAGCGACAGTCGACACCCACCGGGCCGGCCCACGGCGGGATCCGGCGCCTGGCCGGGTCGTCGTCGCCGGCGTCGCGGCGATGCTCGCGCTCGGCGGGCTCGCGGGTTGCGGCACCATGCCGGTGGACCCGGTCCAGGCCGCCCAGGCCAACGTCGCGACGAAGGAGAAGGCACTCGCCGCTGCCCGGTCCGAGGCGTCCGCGGCGGAGGCAGCCTTCTGCACGGCGGGTGCCGACTACCTGGCCGCGCTGGACGGGTACGGCGACGTCCTGGTCCAGACCGCTCCGACGGTGGGGGACGTCCGTAGCGCCGGCGCCGACCTGGTCGAGCCCCGGGAGGACGTCCTGGGTGCCGCCGATGCGGTGCGGGCCTCGGCCGACGAGGTCGCCCGTGCCGAGCAGGAGCTCGCCGAGGCGGAGGTGGCGCTGTCCGAGGCCGAGGCCAGGGCAGCGGGACAGACCCCTTCGGCTCCGGCGGCCAGCGCGTCTCCGAGCCCGTCGGAGCCGGCGCCGCCCGCGTCCGTGGCGCGGGTGCGCCAGGCCGAGAGCGAGTTCGCCGCCACGTCCGCCGCGATCACCGACGACACCCCCCTGCGGGAGGCCGCCCAGGAGTTCAACGCCGCCGCGGTGGCCCTCGAGCTGGCCTGGCTCCGGCTCTTCGCCGACGCCGGCTGCCTGACCGACTCGCAACAGGAGAAGGCGCTCGAGGCGGTGCACGACTACACCGTCGCGCTGCAGCAGGACCTCGCCGGGCTGGGCCTGTACGAGGGCGAGGTGGACGGGATCTACGGTCCCCAGACAGTGGCCGCGGTGAAGGCGCTGCAGGAGGCCCACGACCTGCCCCAGACCGGGGTGGTCGACAAGGCCACCGAGGCGGCGCTGCGGGCCGAACTGGTGGCCAGGGGCGGTGCGGACGCGGCGGACTCGATCGCCTCCACGGCCGCGCTGCAGCAGACCCTCAAGCTTGCCGGCTACTGGGACGGCGAGGTGGACGGCATCTGGACCGATGAACTCACCGACGCGCTCAAGACGCTCCAGGAGGATCTCGGGGTCCCGGCCACCGGCGAGGTCGACGCTGCCACCATCGCCGCCGCCAAGGAGGCCATCGAGCAGGCCGGCGAAGTGACCCCGACACCGGAACCCGGCCCGAGTGAGAGCCCGGAACCGTCCGCGACCGCCGAGGCGACGCCGACTCCCACCCCCACCGGGTAGCCGGCGCCCGGCAGGCAGCCGTGAAGCGCGGGCGGGAGGCTGGACGTCTTCTGGCCGGGCGGGTCCTACCAGCCCGGATCGGTCCCGGGGTTCGGCCGCGGCTGCCAGCGTCCGCGCTGTCGCCGGTGGAGTCGCAGCGAGGCCGTGGTGGCCACCTCCCGGACCGCCGTCGCCATCCGGGTTGCCGCCGCCCACGCCCTGGCGTCCTCGTCGGCGGGGCTCCCTGCGGGTTCGACGAACCTGACCACGACCCGCGGGATGCCGTCGCCGCGGATGACCGGCTCGACGTCGACGTGCGAGTCCTCCACGTGGCGAACCTCGGCCACGGCGGCGCGGGCGGCCTCGAGGACGGCTTCGGGCGGCACTCCCGGCAGGGCGTCCACGATCCCGAGGCTGGCGCGGAAGGACGGCATGGCACCGACCCTAGGCGTCGGGTCGGACAACCGTGGCCCGGGCGGGAAGCCCGGGTGGCGCGCCGATAGGCTTGGGGATCGTGAACGCGGTACTCGACGAACTTGCCTGGCGGGGCTTCATCGCCCACTCGACCGATCCCGACGCACTGCGTGCGCGGCTGGACGAGGGGCCGATCACCTTCTACGTCGGCTTCGACCCGACCGCGCCCAGCATCCACATGGGGAATCTCGTCCAGCTCATGCTGGTGAGGCTGATGCAGGCGGCAGGTCATCGGCCGCTGCTGCTGGTCGGTGGCTCAACGGGACTGATCGGTGACCCGAAGCAGACCTCAGAGCGAAACCTGAACCCGAAGGAGCTCGTCCACCAGTGGGCCGACGGGATCCGTGCCCAGGTGGCGAAGTTCGTCGACTTCGACGGCCCCGCGGCGGCGCGGGTGGTGAACAACTACGACTGGACGGCCGAGCTGTCCACGCTCGACTTCCTGCGGGACATCGGCAAGCACTTCAGCGTGAACCGGATGCTCGACCGCGAGGTGGTCAAGGCGAGGCTCGAGGCAGGGATCTCCTACACGGAGTTCTCCTACGTGCTGTTGCAGTCACTGGACTACCTGGAGCTGCATCGTCGCTACGGCTGCGAGTTGCAGACCGGAGGCTCCGACCAGTGGGGGAACATCACCGCGGGTGTCGACCTGATCCGGCGGGCGGAGGCACACCGCGTCCATGCAATGGCGACGCCGCTGCTGACCAAGGCCGACGGAACCAAGTTCGGCAAGACCGAGTCGGGCACGGTGTGGCTGGATCCGGCGATGACCTCGCCCTACGCCTTCCACCAGTTCTTCCTGAACGCCGAGGACGCGATGGTGGGGAGCTACCTGCGGATCTTCACCACCCGCGGCGCCGAGGAGATCGCGGAGCTGGAGCGCCAGACCGCCGAGTCGCCGCACCTGCGGGCGGCCCAGCGTGCCCTGGCCGACGACATCACAGACCTGGTCCACTCCCGTGCCGAACGGGAGGCGGCGACCGCCGCGGCCGCCGCGATCTTCGGCCGGGGAGACCTCGACCAGCTGGATGCCGGGGTGTTGGCCGCCGTCGCGCGGGAGCTCGGTGGCGTGACCCTGGAGGCCGGTCAGGAGCCGCCGAGCGTGGTCGACCTGCTGGCAGCGGCCGGAGTGGTCGCGAGCAGATCCGCGGCCCGTCGGGCGATCCAGGAGGGGGGCGCCTACGTCAACAACACCAAGGTCACGGACCCGGACGCGGTGCTTGCCGATGCCGACCTGCTGGCCGGCAGGTACGTGGTGGTGCGGCGTGGCAAGCGCACCGTGGGGGCGGTCCAGGTGGCGCGCTGAGTCGGCCAGCGATGCGACACGCCCGGGATGCAGCCCGATTTGACCCACCCCGGCCAACCCCGTAATGTTCATCGAGCGCTGCCGGTGACACGGACGGGCCGGGGAAAACCCCGGGAGGCCGGATCGGAGCGACGAACCCACCTTAGCCAGTACGGGTACGGTGTGCCTCCATGCCAGGAGCCGCCAGGACCCGAACGCCGGCGCGGGCGGGGGGAGTGAGGGAGGAACCGGATTTGACACCCGGAACCGAACGAACTAAAGTATTACGAGTTGCCCCAAGCGGCGGTGAAAGCCAAAGCGAGGTGAGCACCCGAAACTTGAGAACTCAACAGCGTGCTTAAAGTCAATGCACAATAATAGCGCTCCTCGGAGCGCAAAACAAACCCCGTACCGGGTAATGTGCGACGAAAGTCAAGCATCATTCCGGAACGGATTCCTTTGATTATTGAGCAGATTCAGCAATGAGTCTGCGTCAGTATCGAACTGAAGTTGACGGTAACTGGGCCTTACAGCCCGCACACCGAACATTTTCAACGGAGAGTTTGATCCTGGCTCAGGACGAACGCTGGCGGCGTGCTTAACACATGCAAGTCGAACGGTGAA
>JAVHXR010000167.1 GCA_031119515.1 Propionicimonas sp. | reverse complement strand
TTGGAGGTGCCGTCGGTGATGCTGCCGAAGCCGACGGTGGTGCAGCCGGTCGGGATCCTGGCGGTGCCGTGGTCGGTCCTGCTGGCAGCGAGGATCCACCACTTCCGTCCGACCCGCCAGATCTGGACGGCGGTCGCCGTCACCATCGTCGGCATCGTCGGCTTCACCCTGATCTCCTCGCGCACGGCCGTCCCGGACGCGCAGGTGGTGCCCGCCGCCGTGGTGGTCGGTGCGCTCATCGTGCTGGCCTGCGGCACCGCTCTCGGCCTGGGCGGACGCTTCGGCCGGCCGTCGCTGCGCTGCCTGCTGTGGGCGTCGGGCGGCTCCTTCTTCTACGGCCTGTCGTCGGCCCTCATCAAGGTCGCCAGCCAACTCGTCGGGGGGGAGAACTTCTGGGAGTCGCCGCTGGTGTGGGCGGTGGCCGGCATCCTCGCGGTCTGCTACCTGGGCGGCGGCTGGATGATCCAGCAGGCCTACGCCAACGGCCCGGCCGAGATCGTGGTCGGCTCGATGACCACCACCGACCCGATCGTCGCGGTCAGCTTCGGGCTGGTGGTGCTCGGCGAGGGCGCGCTGCTCGGCGTCGCCGACGCCCTGGGGATGCTGGTCGCCGGGGCGGTCGCGGTCAGCGGCGTGGTGTTCCTGTCACGCCACCATCCCGACTCCCTGCGCGAGCCGGCAGTGGTGTCGGACGCGGCGGGCGTCTGACCGGCGTTCAGGGTCGCGCGGCGTCGATCGCCTGCCGGTACACCGCGACATAGGCTCGGGCCATCGCGGCCCCGGTCAGGCTGGGGGCCAGCGCCCGCGAGGCCGCCGACATCCGGGCGCGACGGGCGGGGTCGTCGGCCAGGACGGCCATCCCCGCCGCCAGGTTCTCCGGCTCCGGGCCGACCAGGAGCGCGTTGTCCGGACCGACTCCGACCTGCAGCCGCTCGTCGCAGTAGAGCAGTGGAGCGCCGGCGGCGGCGGCCTCGGCCAGCACCATGCCCTGGGTGTCGAAGTGGTAGGACGCCAGCACGAACGCGTCCGCGTCCGCCATCTCCTGGGCCACCCTCGCCCCGTCGTCGACCCGTCCGAGGAATCTCACCCGCCCGTTGCGGACTGTGCCGGCCAGCCGGCGGAGCGCTGCCTCCTCAGGACCCGCCCCGATGATGACCAGTTCGGCGTCGGGCCGGTCCAGCAGGGCGAACGCCCGGACGGTCGCGTCCACCCGCTTCTCCGAGCCCAGCCGGCTGCAGCTGACGAACCGGACGGTCGGGTCGTCGCGGCGACTCCGGAGCGCGGCGGCGAAGATGTCGTCCACCCCGCTCGGCACGACGTGCCCGCGACCGGCGAGTTCCGGGCCCGCCTCGACGATGCACTCGACCATGTAGCCGGCGGGTGAGGTGAAGGCGTCGACCCTTCCGGCCAGCCGGGCGAGGTTGCGCCAGTCCCTGCGGGCGTGGACGGAGTCCTGGCCGGCGGCCTCCGAGCGGGGCAGCCGGACCTGGGGGGACTGCCTGTCGCCGGTCGCGAGCCGGAGCAGCCGTCCGGACAGCGGCAGGTAGGTGAGGGAGTTGAAGCCCGAGATCCCCGGCGTCGTGCGATGGGTGCCGACGTAGTTGGAGTGGAAGGTGTGGACGTGGGGAATGCCGGCCTCCCGGGCGACAAGGGCGCCCAGGTAGAGCGAACCGCGCTCGTTCTGGGAGTGGACGACGTCGAGGTCGTGGCCGGCGGCGATCCTGCGGCCACGCCCGGGGCTGAACCGCAGCGAGCACAGGAAGCTCGGGGTGCCCGGAAGCCGCCACTGGTCGAGCGCCTCCCAGCCGCAGTCGGCAGGTGGCACGAAGTCCCACTTCGGGGCGAACAGGGTCACCTCGTGGCCGAGCCCGACGAGGTGCTCGACCTGCTGTTCGATCGAGCGGGTCACCCCGCCGGAGTGGGGGTAGGAGTCATCTGTCAGGATGCCGATCCGCAAGCCGTCTCCTCCTGCCACGACCGCCACCCTAACGGCTCGTGGGCAGGCGGCGCTCCCGACGCGTCAGGCGGGGACGACGAGCGCCGAGATCTGGCGCCCGGAGTCGTTGGCGAGGATCAGGGTGAGGTCGGCGCGGTAGACCGGGAAGAACAGCCAGCCGTCACGCTCCTCGCCGCGGTCGATCGGCATCGCCGTGAACCCGGGGTAGTCGGCTCCCGGGGCCGGATACACCACCTCTGCGGCGTCGTTGGAGAAGGCGAGGAAGGAGAACCGCAGCGTGCCGCGGTCGACCGCCACCCATACCTTGACCTGGACGCCCTCGTCGGTCCAGCGGCGCTCGACCACCTGCCAGCGACCCTCCACCCGGCCATCGGAGGTGGCGAACGGCTGGCCGGGCAGCGCTGCTGTGGCGCTGGGGGTCGGGGTGGGTGACGCCGGGGCGGGCCGCGCTCCGAACAGGCCGCCGGGCTGGAGGGTGGCGGTGGCCGCTATCAGGATCGCGACCACTACCGCGGCCAGGCCGACCAGGATCGGCGTCCGGGAGGGCGGTGGCGCGAACTCGGAGATGTTGGTGGAATCCGGCGGACGGGCGCCCAGCGGCCGGGTGGGATCGTAGCCGGGCGCACCCTGGTACCCGCCGAGCGGTGCCGGGCCCCACCCGGGCGGCTGCGGCTGGTCAGGTCGCGGAGGGTACGGTGGCTGGGTCATCGCGACAAGGCTACCCGCTGGAGTCCCGGACGCACCCGGTGGGGCTGTGGACAACTGCGCCGGGCCGGGCGGGCGGGCCGGGAGCTGTGGACAAGTGGTCCACGAGGGGTTCCGGCGACGAGAGTGTCCTAGGCATGAACCCACATGACCCCCGGCCCCGGCTGCGGTTGCGAACCGTCGATGACGCCCTCGGCCTGATTCCCCACCTGCTCGGCTTCCATCCCCAGGACTCGCTTGTCGTGCTCGTCGTCGACGCCGGTGTCGTGGCGGTGACCGCCCGCGTCGACCTGGCCGACACCTCCGCGCCGGACGGGGCCGAGGCGGTGCTCGCCAGGATCTGGCGCCGGTTCCCGGCGGCGGACGCCTGGTTCGTCGCCTACACCACCGACCGGGAACTCGGCTGGTCGGTGCTCGAACGCTGCGACGCCTTCCTGGGCGGAGGGGCGTGCCGCCGGCTGACGCTGGTCGACCGGGACACCTGGTACGCCGACCGGCCGGGCGGGCCGCACGGCCGGCACGACCCCACCAGCAGTCCGATGGCGGCCGAGGCGACGGTCCACGGCCTGGTCGCGCGGCCGTCGCGGGCCGACCTGGCGGCGCTGCTGGACGGGCCGCCGGCGGCAGAGCTGGCAGGGCTGGGCGACCTGGCCGAGCGCGCGGGCGCCGAACTCTCCGGCCAGCGTGACACCCGGTGGGCCGGCCTGATGGGGCAGGCCCTGCGGGAGTACCGCTCCCGGCAGCGCCTGACCGACGAGGAGGCCGCCCGGTTCGCGATCCTGGCCGCCCACCCCGATGCCCGCGACGTGGCCCTGCTGGCGATGTCGCGCCCGGACGCGGCCCACCACCTCGAGCTGTGGCGGCGGGTGGTGAACCGCACGCCGCCGCTGCACCAGGGCTACGCGCTGGCGCTGCTGGGGATGGCGGCCTGGATCACCGGGGAGGGCGCGCTCGCCTCGATCTGCCTGGAACGGGCGGAGGTGCTGGTGCCGGAGTCCTACCTGGTCGGCATCCTCAGCCATGTGACCGACGCGGTCGTGCCGCCGTCGGTGTGGGACGAGTTGCGTCCCGGGCTGCTCGCCACCGCGCGGGCGCCGATCAGGCGAGCAGTCCTCCGGCCAGCGTCCCCATCAGGTAGGTGAGGCCCATTGCCAAGGTGCCGACGACGAGGTTGCGCAGCATCGGCCGGCCGGGCCGGGAGCCGCCCAGCCGGGAACTCACCAGCCCGGTCAGCAGCAGGGCGAGCCAGACCGCGACCACCGTCACCGGCAACCGCAGGGAGTACGGGCTGAAGACCATCGCAACCAGCGGGATGACCGCGCCGGCGACGAAGGCCAGCAGCGACGCCCTGGCCGCCGCCCACGGCGAGACCGGCGTGTCGGCGTCCAGCCCGATCGTGGTCCGGGCGTGGTGGTCGAGGCCGCCGCCGCCGGCGGTGAGCTCGGTGGCGACCCGGTCGGCCAGGTCGGGCTCCAGTCCCTGGGCGAGGTAGTACGCGCGCAGCTGGTTGGCGACCAGCGCGGGGTCGCTGCTGGCGGCGCGGCGCTGCTCGGCGAGCGCCGCGAGTTCCGTGTCGCGCTGGCTGCTGACCGAGACGTACTCGCCGCCTGCCATCGACAGCGCACCTGCCACCACGCCGGCCAGCCCGGCCACCAGCAGCGACAGCTGGTCGGAGGTGGCACCGGCCACTCCGAACACCAGCCCGGCGATCGACACGATGCCGTCGTTGGCTCCCAGCACACCGGCGCGCAGCCAGTTGAGCCGCGAGTTGAGGGAGTCCTCGCGGGCCGGCGCGAGAGAGGGGAACGCGACTGCCATAACTCCACCATGACCGGTAAATCCCCTTGTCGCAAGCAAGGAAAGCCACGCCTAACCGGCCCCGGGGGTGGTTGCGCAGGCCCATCCGGCGCCGGATCCGACGCCGCCGGCCGGCCACCGCGACGGGGTCGAGGAGATCCGGTGGCGGTGGATGGCCTATCATGACGGTGTGCACAGTCAAGTCCTGCTGCTTGCGTAGCCGCGGCCTACCGAGGTCGCGGCGCCCCCTGACGAGCCCACGGGCACGCGGGGGTTTTTTCATGCCGGCAGAGCACACGGAACAGGAGATCGGGAAGTGACCACTGAGCAGGTCCGGCGGGGGTACGACGCCGCCGCGGCGCAGGAGCGCTGGCAGCAGTTCTGGGAGCAGGACGGGACGTTCGCCCCGCTCGACGACGACAGCCGGGAGCGCCGCTACGTGCTGGACATGTTCCCGTACCCCTCCGGCGACCTGCACATGGGCCATGCCGAGGCGTTCGTGATGGGCGACGTGGTCGCCCGGTACTGGCGGCTGCGCGGCTACGACGTGATGCACCCGATCGGCTGGGACTCCTTCGGCCTGCCGGCGGAGAACGCCGCGATCGCCCGCAACGCCCATCCGGCCGACTGGACGTACGCCAACATCGACACCCAGGCCCGCTCCTTCAAGCGGTACGGGCTGAGCTTCGACTGGAGCCGGCGGCTGCACACGTCCGACCCCGAGTACTACCGCTGGACGCAGTGGCTGTTCCTGCGGTTCCACGAGCGCGGGCTGGCCTACCGCAAGGACTCCTTCGTCAACTGGTGCCCCAAGGACCAGACCGTGCTGGCCAACGAGCAGGTGGTCCAGGGGCTGTGCGAGCGCTGCGGGTCGGTGGTGACCAAGCGGAAGCTGACCCAGTGGTACTTCAAGATCACCGACTACGCCCAGCGCCTGCTGGACGACATGGGTGCGCTGGAGGGGAAGTGGCCCGACCGGGTGCTGGCGATGCAGCGCAACTGGATCGGCCGCTCCCAGGGCGCCTACGTCGACTTCCGGGTCGAGGGACGCGAGCAGCCGCTGACGGTGTTCACCACCCGTCCCGACACCCTTTACGGGGCCACCTTCTTCGTCGTCGCCCCTGACGCCGACATCGCGGCGGAGCTGTGCAGGCCCGAGCACCGGGAGGCCTTCGAGGCCTACCTGGAGGAGACCAAGAAGGCCACCGAGATCGAGCGGCAGTCCACCGAGCGACCCAAGACCGGCGTCTTCCTCGGCACCTACGCGATCAACCCGGTCAACGGCGAGCGGTTGCCGGTCTGGGCCGCCGACTACGTGCTGAGCGAGTACGGGACCGGCGCGATCATGGCGGTGCCGGCCCACGACCAGCGCGACCTCGACTTCGCCCGCGCCTTCGACCTGCCCGTCCGGGTGGTGCTGGAGACCGGGCTGCCGGATCCGCGCGATACCGGCGTAGCGACTCCCGGGGACGGCGCGTACGTGAACTCGCCCAGGCTGGACGGCCTGGCGGACAAGGCCGCCGGCGTGGCCGCGATGTGCGACTTCCTGGAGGGCGAGGGCGCCGGCCGGGCCGCGACCACCTACCGGCTGCGGGACTGGCTGCTGAGCCGGCAGCGGTTCTGGGGCTGCCCGATCCCGATCGTGCACTGCCCCGACTGCGGCGAGGTGCCCGTTCCGGACGACCAGTTGCCGGTGCGGCTGCCCGACCTGCGTGGGGCGGACCTGCAGCCGAAGGGGACGAGCCCGCTCGCCGCGGCGACCGACTGGGTGGCGACCACCTGCCCGCGGTGCGGCGGGCCGGCGTCCCGTGACACCGACACGATGGACACCTTCGTGGACTCGTCGTGGTACTTCTTCCGGTACTGCTCCCCTGGCTACACGCAGGGGCCGTTCGACCCGGCCGAGGTCGACCGCTGGATGC
>JAVHXR010000166.1 GCA_031119515.1 Propionicimonas sp. | reverse complement strand
CTTGTGGGTAGCTGGCGCTCAGGCCGCGGCGGCATGGACGAGGTTACCGCGTGCCCGCGCCGGGTCGGCAAGTGTGACACAATCGTGGGCGGCCCGGCCCGAGTGGCGGAATGGCAGACGCGGGCGACTCAAAATCGTCAGTCCGAAAGGACGTGGGGGTTCGACTCCCCCCTCGGGCACGCATGTCCTCGACCCGACGGGGACCATCGGCGGCACCGCTGCCCCGGGAGCCCGGCTCGGCCACCTCCAGAACCGGGGAATCCGTGGCCACCGGCCGCGCAACCGCCACCTCGCCCGCCACAACCCGCGCGATCCCGCCGGCCGGGGACCAGTGCGCCCTGAGGCTCAGTCCTCGCCGCGGTAGTGCTCGTCGACCTCGGTGATCAGCGCAACCCTGTGGGTGTGGCGCCCGCCCTGCTCGAACTCGGCGTCCAGCCAGGCATCCACGATCATCTTCGCCAGGTCGACGCCGACGACACGGGCACCGAAGGCAAGCACGTTGGCGTTGTTGTGGCGCTTGGACATCTGCGCCGAGTAGGGGTCGCTGACGCAGGCTGCGCGCACCCCCCTCACCTTGTTGGCGGTGATGGAGATCCCGACCCCCGTGCCGCAGATCGCGATCCCTGCCTCGGCGTCGCCGCGCACCACGGCCTCGCCGACCAGCCGGCCCCAGACCGGGTAGTCGGTGCTCTCGCGGGAGTTGGTGCCGAGATCCACGATGTCGTGGCCACGGGACGCCACGTGCTCGCGGATCGCCTCCTTCAGGTCGACCGCGCTGTGGTCGCCACCGATGACGAGCTTCATTGGCTACCTACTCCTTCGTGGACGGCCGGGACCCACCGACCTCGAACACCCGCAACGAGTTGGTCTGGTGGGACAACCGGCCGGGGTTCCCGGCCACGATCACCACGACGTCGCCCTTGCCGACCGCCCCCAGTTCAGTCAGCGCGGACTGCACCGACTCCACCATCGCGTCGGTGTTGGTGTACTCCGGCGTGACGTAGGTCTGCACCCCCCACACCAGGGTGAGCTCCTGCGCCGTCCGCGGCAGCGGCGTGAACGCCATGATGGGGACCTCGGAGCGGAGCCGGGCCAGCCGGTCGGGGGTGTCGCCCGAGACCGTGAACGCCGCCAGGTACTTCGCGCCGGTCCGTTCGGCCACCTCGACGGCCGCCTTCGCGATCACGCCGGACGTGGTGTGCGGGTCCCAGTCGAGCCTGCGGATCTGGTCGAGCCCGTCCTTCTCGGTCTGCTTGATGATCCTCGCCATCACCTCGACGCTGTGGATCGGGTAGTCGCCGACGGCGGTCTCGCCGGACAGCATCACCGCGTCCGCCCCGTCCAGGACGGCGTTCGCGACGTCGCTGGCCTCGGCCCGCGTGGGGCGGTGCGCGGTGATCATCGACTCCAGCATCTGGGTGGCGACGATCACCGGCTTCGCCCACCGGCGGGCGGCGTCGATGATCCGCTTCTGCACCAGCGGGACGTCCTCCAGCGGGAGTTCCACACCCAGGTCGCCACGGGCGACCATGAACGCGTCGAAGGTGTCGATGATGGCACCGAGGTTCTCGATCGCCTGCGGCTTCTCCAGCTTGGCGATCACCGGGACCTTGCGGCCCTCCTCGGCCATCACGCGGCGCACCGGCTCGATGTCGTCCGGCGAACGGACGAACGACAGCGCGACCATGTCGACCTCGTGGCGCAACGCGAACCGCAGGTCGCGCTCGTCCTTCTCCGAGAGCGCCGGGACGCTGACCGCCACGCCGGGCAGGTTGATGCCCTTGTGGTCGGAGACGACGCCGCCGACGATCACCTCGGTGACGACGTCGATGTCGGTGACCTCCACCGCGCGCAGCACGATCGCGCCGTCGTTGATCAGGATCTGCTCGCCCGGGGTGACATCCTGGGTGAGGGTCTTCAGGGTGGTACCGGCCCGCTCCGCCGTACCGAGCACCTCTTCGGTGGTGATGGTGAACCGGGCGCCCGGCTCGAGGACGGCCTGGCCGCCGTCGAACTTCTCCAGCCGGATCTTCGGGCCCTGCAGGTCGGCGAAGATGCCGACCGGCCGCCCGACGGTCCTGGCCGCGTCCCGCACCCACTGCACCCGCTTGGCATGCAGCACGTGGTCCCCGTGGCTCATATTGAGACGGGCCACGTTCATGCCCGCCTTCACCAATTCGACGATCTTCTCCGGGGAGTCCGTTGCCGGGCCGATCGTGCACACGATCTTCGCTCTACGCACGGACCGACCTTACAAGGCGGGAGGGGTAGCAGCCGACTTTCACTGTGCGACGAGCGCGAGAGCATGGTCAAGGTCGGACGGGTAGTCTGAGAGGAAATCCACCCACTCGCCGTTGCCGGGGTGCGTGAAGCCGAGTTCGACGGCGTGCAACCACTGCCGCTCCAGGCCGAGCCGGGCGGCCAGGGCGGGGTCAGCCCCGTAGGTCGGGTCGCCGACGCAGGGGTGACGGATCGCCTGCATGTGGACCCTGATCTGGTGGGTGCGGCCGGTCTCGAGGTGGACCTCGAGCAGCGTCGTGCCGGCGAACGCCTCCAGCATCGAGTAGTGGGTGATCGAATGCCGTCCGCCGGCGGCCACCGCCATCTTGTACTCCGCCCCCGGGTGACGCCCGATCGGGGCGTCGATCGTGCCCTCGAACGGGTCGGGGTGGCCCTGGACCAGGGTGTGGTAGACCTTGCGCACCGTCCGGGCCTTGAAGGCGCGCTTCAGCGCGGTGTACGCCGGCTCGCTCTTGGCCACCACCATCAGCCCGGACGTCCCGACGTCGAGCCGCTGGACGATCCCCTGCCGTTCGGCCGCCCCGGAGGTGGAGATCCGGAAGCCGGCGGCAGCGAGGTGTTCGACGACCGACGGCCCGTCCCAGCCGAGGCTGGGGTGGGCGGCCACCCCGGCGGGCTTGTCGACCACCACGATGTCGGCGTCGTCGTGGACGATCCCGATCCCCGCCACCTCCCGGGGAACCACCTGGAGCCGCGGCTGGGTGGGGATCTCGACCTCCAGCAGGTCGCCGGCCCGCACCCGTTCCGACTTCGAGACCGGACGGGAGTTGACCGCGACGGCTCCCTCGACGATCAGGGCCTCGACCCGGCTGCGGCTCAACCCGCTGATCCGGGCGGCGGCGGCGTCGACCCGCTCGCCGTCCAGCCCGTCCGGCACCAGCCAGACGCTACCCATCGCTCGGCTGCTTGAGGCTCACCCCGGCCATCGTCACCTGCGTGATCAGGGACAGCCAGATCACCAGCACGGCAGCGGTGGTGATGAAGATGTCGGCGACGTTGAAGATCGCGAAGTAGGGCAGCTGGAGGAAGTCGACGACATGCCCGCGGAACGGCGACGGCTCCCGGAACAGCCGGTCGAGCAGGTTCCCGACGATGCCAGCGAGCAGGCAGCCGGTGGCGACCGCCCAGCCGATGTGGCGCACCCTCGGCAGCAGCCAGCCGCTGACCGCGGCGAGGGCGGCGATCGCCACGCAGGTCAGCACGACGGTGAACTCCTCGCCCATGCTGAACGCGGCCCCGGGGTTGCGGATCAACTGCAGGGTCAGCAGGCCGCCCAGCAGCGGGACCGGCTGCTGGGGGTCGAGGTACTGGATCGCGAGCGTCTTCGCCACCTGGTCGAGCGCGATGCCGACGAGCGCGATCCCCACCGCCAGCACCCGGAGCCCGAGCACCGAGCGAGTGGGCGTGGTGCCTTCGGTGACCGTTATCGCCGTTCCTCCCGCTGCTTGCAGGCCACGCACATCGTGGCCCGCGGGAACACCTGCAACCGGTCCTTGCCGATCGGGTTGCCGCAGGACTCGCAGCGGCCATACTCGCCGGATTCGAACAGCCGGTAGGCGAGCTGCGCCTGCTCGAGCATGTCGCGGGCGTTCTGCGCGAGGGACATCTCCTGGTCACGCTCGAAGTTGGACGAGCCGACGTCGGCCGGGTCGCGGCCGGCGCCGTCCGAACCGTCCTCGAAGAGATCGGCCAGACCGGCCTCGGCAACCTCGATCGCCCGTTCCATCCGCTTGATGTCCGCCAGCAACTCCTGGCGGACCTCCTCGACCTCCTCCTCGGTCCAGGGCTCCTCGCCCTCGGCTACCGGGAACGTCGCGGCGTTCGCACGGGTGGCGCCGGAGGCGTTGCGGTTGGAGGTTCCCATCGAAAACTGACTCCTTCATCGATGCTTGAGCAGGGAGAGTACCACCCAGCCCGGCTAGGCGTGACGTACCCCCGGCGATGCTCGCCGGGGGTACGGACGGAAACCGGTGCCGGGGGCCTTCCCGGGCGCCCGGCCGGCCGGGAATCGGACGCTCCTCGTGCCCCGGTCTCCCGGGTGCGCGGGGGCGCCGATGCCGGCGGCGGGTCAGTCGCCGAGCAGCGCGTCCAGTCGCGGGGTGGCAGACTCCGGCGCGGGCTCGCTCAGGATCTCGGGGGTGTCGGACGGCTCGAGCACCGCCTCCTCGAGCATCTTGATCTGGCCCTGCAGCTGGTTGGTGAGGTTGGCCCGGAAGCTGCCCTCGAACTGGCGGAGCTTGTCGACCTTGCCGCGCAGCACGTCCCGGTCCTGCTCGAGCTGGGTGAACAGCTCGTCACGGCGGCGATCCGCCTCGGAGTTCACCGCATCGGCCCGGGTGAGAGCGTCGCTGGTGACCCGCTCTGCGTTGACGCGGGCCTCGGACTCGATCCGGTCGGACCGCGTCCGGGCGTCGGTGAGGGTCTCGTGAGCCTTCTTGTTGGCGTTGTCGATCACGGTCTCGGCCTCGCTGCGGGCCTCGCCGACCAGCCGCTGCGCCTCGACCTGCGACTCCCCGACCAGGCGCTCGGCCTGCTCGGTCGCCATCTGCAGCAGCCTCGCCACCGCGGGCGAGGCCTCGGCGGAGCTGGTGACCACGATGTTCTCGACGCTCGCCTTGGGGAGCGCGTCGGCGTCGGGGGACGGCTGCAACCGCGCGACCTCGGTGCCGAGGGAGTCGATCTGGCGCTGCTTGCCGGCCAGCTCGTCCTGCAGCCGGCTGATCTCCTCCTGGCGTCCCTGCAGTTCGGCGCGGAGTGCCTCGAGCTCGCCGCGGGCGCCGTCCAGCTCGCCCTGGCGGTGCTGGAGTTCCTGCCGCAGCCCGTCGGACTCGCCGGAGTCGCTGGGGACAAAGATGCTGGACGGCTCGCTGGAGCTGAGCGCCTCGACCTGCTGCTTGAGGGTCTCGTTCTCCTCCGTCAGCTGGGAGAGCGTGGCTTCAACCTTGTCGACGAAGTTGTCCACGTCGACCGGCTCGTAGCCGTTGCGGCGAGCCAGGTGAAAGCGGGTCTGTCGGACCTGCTCGAGTGTCAGGGTCATCGTCCACCTCGTGTAGTTCGTGTCGCATTCGCCGGTGTCCGGCCATGCGAGTCGGCCTTCAGGCTAGTGCAGGGCTGTGCGCCCGTCCAAGAAACTCTCAGGGTGCAGGGCCGGACTCTCAAGTAGTGGTTGCACACTTTCTAGAGGACGGCCGGGACCACCCGCAGCGCCACCGACAGCACGAGGAACAGCACCAGGAACGCCACGTCCCACTGGGCGCCCCCGATCCGCAGCGGTGGGAGCAGCCGCCGTAGCCAGCGCAGCGGCGGGTCGGTCAGGGTGTAGACGAACTCCGCCACCACGAGGAGTGCCCCGCGGGGCTGCCAGTCGCGGATCAGGAGGGGCACCAGCGAGAGCAGGGCGCGAACGGTGAGGATGGCTAGGTAGAGCCAGATGACGAAGCCCAGGATGGAGCCGATCACGTCCGGGGCCTCCCGTTACTCAGGACTGGTTGAAGAACCCACCCGCGATCCGCTCCTTGTCCTCGGCCGCGACGTTGACGTTCTGCGGCGAGAGCAGGAACACCTTGCTGGTGATGCGCTCAATACTGCCATGCAGCCCAAAGATGAGGCCGGCGGCGAAATCGACCAGCCGCTTGGCGTCGGAGTCCTCCATGTCGGAGAGGTTCATGATCACCGGGATGCCGTCGCGGAAGTTCTCGCCGATCACCCTTGCCTCGTTGTAGGTGCGGGGGTGGACGGTGATGATCCGGCTCAGGTCGGCCACCCTGGGCGCGGCCTGGACGACACGGCGGCTCTCCAGTTCCGTGACCGTGGCCGGCGCAGCGGAGCCGCGCGGGGACACCTCCTCGGTGACGTCCTCCACGCCCTGCTCGGTCTCGTTGTAGTCGTGGTCCGACACCAGACCCAGCCACACCGCGGCCTTCTTCAACCGGTCAGCCATCTCTCGCCCCTCAGCTCCAGACTCCGCAAGAAAGGCTATCCGGCGCGGCTGGGGTGGTCAGGGAGGACACGCGGCCCGGCGCCGCATCCCGGAGCCCACTCACCCCGACCCCACCGACAGCCAGCCTTCCCGCCCGACAGCCAGCGCCCAGGCAGTGGCCCTCGCCGTCACACACCACCCACGACCAC
>JAVHXR010000165.1 GCA_031119515.1 Propionicimonas sp. | reverse complement strand
ATCGTCGCCGCCCTGCTGCCGCTGACGCTGTTGGGCCTGCACCAGGTCGGCGGCGTCGAAGCGGGGGGTGTCGCGGGCGGGCAGTCGCCAGGCGAGGTACACGGCGTCCGCCGGCACCGCGGCGGTCACGTCCCGGCGCTCGCCGCCGGCCAGCGGGGGCAGCGGCTGCGGGGCGGCCCGGCGGACCGGGTTCCAGCTCGGGATCCGGCCGAACGCCTTCTCGACCCGCTTGAAGGCGTCCTTCGCCACGACGTCCCCGACCAGGGTGAGGACGGCGTTGTCGGGTCGGTAGTGCCGGGCGAAGAACGCCTTCGCGCTCTCCGGGGTGGCGGCGTCGAGGTCGGCCATCGAGCCGATCGTGACGTGGCCGTAGGGATGGTCGGGCGGGAAGGCCAGCTCGACGAGGTGCTGCAGGGCGTGGCCGTAGGGCACGTTGTCGTACCGCTGCCGCTTCTCCTCCTTGACCACGTCGCGCTGGGTCTGGAGGTTGGTGGCGTCGAGGTGGTCGGCGAGGGTGGCGAGCCGGTCGGCTTCGAGCCACAGCGCAAGGTCGAGCGCGCCGGTGGGCACGGTCTCGTAGTAGTTGGTCCGGTCGAACCAGGTGCTGCCGTTCACCGATCCGCCGACGTTCTGCAGCAGCTGCATGTGCTCGCCGCTGGCGACCTGCGAGGAGCCCTGGAACATCAGGTGCTCGAAGAGGTGCGCCCAGCCGCTCTCGCCGGCGCGCTCGTCCCGGGAGCCGACGTCGTACCACAGGTTGACCGCGACGATCGGGACGCTGCGGTCGGGACTCACCACGACCCGCAGCCCGTTGTCGAGGACGCGGGTGTGGACCGGGTAGTCCACCTTGAGTTGGGACAGCGGCATGCCGGCTATCCCATCACATCCACGGGCGCTCGCGGCAACTCGGCCGAGGGGGGCCGGTTCAGCGGCCCGCGACCAGCCAGACGCCGAGCGCCGCGGCCGCCAGGCCGGCCACCAGCATGCCGCCGGCGTGGACGAGGGCCGCCCACCCCCGACCGGCCCGCAGCAGCCGGGCGGCCTCGACGCTTGCGGTGCTGAACGTCGTGTAGCCGCCCAGGAAGCCGGTGCCGAGGACGGCGCCGACGTCGCCCGCGGCGCCGGTCAGCAGCCAGCCGGTGAGCAGCCCGAGCAGGAACGACCCGGTCACGTTGATCACCACGGTGCCCAGTGGCAGCCCGGTCCGGTTGGCCCGGGCCACCCACCCGTCCACGGTGAACCGCGCCGCCGCGCCCAGCCCGCCGGCCAGCGCGACCAGCAGCGGCGTCACCGGCCGGCCCCGGGAGTGCCGAGCCGGCGGACCAGCCAGCTGCCGGCTGCCGCGCACGCGACTCCGGCCAGGACGCTGCCGAGCGCGTACCCCAGCGCCAGCCAGCCCTGACCGGCGCCCACGAGCCTCACCGACTCGACGGCGAACGTGCTGTAGGTGGTGTAGCCGCCCAGCACCCCGGTGCCGACGCCCAGCCGGACGGCCCGTCGCCGGCCGGTGTCCGGGCCGGCCGCGGCCAGCCCCTCCAGCAGCGCGCCGAGCGCGAGGGCCCCGGTGAGGTTGATCACGAAGGTTGCCCATGGCCAGCTGCCAGGGATGGCGGGGTAGGCCGACTCCAGCGACCACCTGAGCAGCGTCCCGAGCCCGCCTCCAATGCCGACCAGGGCGAGCCGGGCGAGCGGTTGGGCGTCAGGGGCGCCGCGGGGGTGGCCGGCGGCGCTCACCGCCACGGCAGCGGAGCCTTCCAGTCGACCACGCTGAGCGGCACCACCAGGACCGGGCGGTGCTGGTGACGGACCAGGTGGAGTGCGACCGACTCGGCGAAGAACTCGTGCAGCCGCTCGGCGCGGGAGGGATGCCTGCCGCCCACCACGATTCCCGCTGCCCCAACCGCCCGGGCCAGGTGGGTGAGGGCACGGTCGGCCCGTCCGGCCAGGTAGTGGAAGCGCCACTCGACCCCTGTCGGGTCCAGCGCCTGTCCGAGGAAGTCCTCCAGGCCACGCTGCCGCTGGACCCAGCGATCGTCGGCAAGGTCGGGGTCGAGGGGGGAGTGGCGCACGCTGCCGTCGGCGAGCTCCTGGTCGACCACCCGCTCGGGATCGGCGTAGGCGAGGTCGAGGCGGCCGCCGACGGCCGCAGCCCAGGCCGCGGCGGTGAGCGCGACCAGGGCGGGCTGGCCGGGCACCACCCCGACGACGAGCGGACGTCCGGCCGGTGCCTCCAGGCGTTCCGGGCCGGGTTGTGGGACGGGGGACATCGGTACCTCCCCGGGCAGCACGGCCTGCCCGATCGTTCGGGACAGGAACCATCAGCCACGGGTGGCGGTTCGGGCTGCTGCCCGGGCGGGATCCATCGCCGGGTTCCACTCTAGTGCCGGCCGCGGGTAGCGTTCGAGTCCCGGACCGGAGCCGAAGGGGAGTCGATGAACGCCAACCCGCCCGCCTGCGAGGACGACATCCACGAGATCGCCCTGGCGATGCCGTTCACGACGGTCGTGACCACGCCGAGCGGGCGGCCGGTGTACCAGGTCGGCCAGAAGTCCTACGTCTTCTTCCGGTCGCCGCGCAAGGACGCAGCCGATCCGGTGACCGGCGAGCGGTACGACGACGTCGTCGTGTTCTGGGTCGCTGGCGAGGCCGAGAAGCAGGGGCTGGTGCAGGATCCGTCGACCCCGTTCTTCACGACGCCGCACTTCGACGGTCATCCGTCGGTGTTGTTGCGGCTCAGCCGGGTCGGGGAGCTGGGTCTCGACGAGCTCCGCGAGGTGATCGAGGACGCCTGGCTGGCCAGGGCCTCAGCGCGGCGTGGCCGCGACTGGTTGCGCACCCATCCGCAGCCCTGAGGCCTGCCGGGCGGTCACAACAGCGCGCGGATGTCCGCCTCGATAGCCGCCGGCGGCACCGTCGGTGCGTACCGCCGGACCACCTCGCCCTCGCGGTTGATCAGGAACTTGGTGAAGTTCCACTTGATCGCGTCGCCGAGGACGCCGCCCTTCTCGGTGCGCAGCCACGCGAAGAGCGGGTGCGCGGCCGGGCCGTTGACGTCCACCTTGGAGAACATCGGGAAGCTGACTCCGTAGTTGAGCCTGCAGAAGTCGGCGGTCTCGGCGTCGTCGTCGAACTCCTGGTTCGCGAACTGGTCGCACGGGAACCCCAGGATCACCAGGCCCTCCTCGCGCAGCCCGGAGTAGAGCGTCTCCAGGCCCTCGAACTGCGGGGTGAGCCCGCACTTGGAGGCGGTGTTGACGACCAGCACGACCTTGCCGAGATACTCCGCCAGTCGCCGGTCCTGCCCGGTGATCGTGGTTGCCTCGAAGTCCTGCAGGCTCGTCATCGTTCGGCTCCTGGGTCGTTGGTGTCGCTGCTCGCAGGCTAGTCGGGGCCGGCAAGCCCGCCGTTGGCGGACCGGGTCGTGGGAGCCGCACGGAAAGCCGAAAACCCGCTCCGGACTGGCCGGAGCGGGTTCCTGGTCGTAGCGGGGAGAGGATTTGAACCTCTGACCTCTGGGTTATGAGCCCAGCGAGCTACCGAGCTGCTCCACCCCGCGTTGCTCTGTCCACTATAGGTGACGCCCCGCCGATGCCCAAATCGCCGGGGCGGGGCGGCGCGCGCGGGCGGGACGGGTCGCCGAGGCCCGCGGCGGCCTGTACTAGAATTCCCGCGCTTCCTCGCGTCGCGGGGTCCGATCCATGGAGGGCTGATGGACAACGGGGGAATCGACAGCCGCGTGCGCGTCAGGAGGGGGAGGCGGGTCCTGTCCGCGCTGCTGGCGGGCTGCCTGCTCGTGGTCCTCGCCGCGTGCACCCCGTCCGGGAGCGCTACCTCCCCGGCGGAGCTGCGCACCCTCAGCGTCGGGGCGACCCTCGAGCCGCCCTCGCTCGACCCCTTCCACAACTCCGCCGCCTCCATCCCGCAGGCGCTGCTCTACAACGTCTACGAGTCGTTGCTGAAGGTCGACTCCGAGGGCAAGCTGCGACCGCTGCTCGCCCAGGCGTGGGAGGTGTCGGCCGACCGGCTCACCTACAACTTCCACATGAACCCCGCGGCGAGGTTCGCCTCCGGGGCGCCGGTCGACGCCGCCGCAGTGAAGGCGGGTTTCGACCGGATGCAGTCCGACCCCCAGCTCACCGAGACCCTGCGGGCGCAGCTCGAACTCGTCGCCTCCGTCGAGGCGCCGGACTCCGCGCACGTCGTCATCACCCTCACCCGGCCCTCCCAGCTGTGGCTCTACGAGCTGTCCTCCACCCTCGGCATCGTGGTCGACCCGGGTTTCACCGGCGACCTGGCGGACGCGACCGCCGGCTCCGGCCCGTACACCCTCAAGCAGCACAACCGCGGCCAGAGCATCGTGCTCGACCGGAACCCGTCCTACTGGGGCACCCCCGGCAGGTTCGACCAGGTCACCTTCCGGTACTTCTCGGACCCGAACGCCATGAACGCCTCGATGCTGTCCGGCGACCTCGACGTGATCTCGAACCTGCAGGCACCCGACGCCCTGCCGCAGTTCTCAGACACCTCGCGGTTCACGACCATCACCGGCTCGACGAACGGCGAGGTGGTGCTCGGGCTGAACAACTCCTCCCCGGCGCTGGCCAAGCCGGAGGTGCGCCGGGCGCTGACCATGGCTATCGACCGCAAGGCGCTGCGCGACACGGTCTGGAACGGCCAGGGCACCCTGATCGGGTCGATGGTGGTCCCCACCGATCCGTGGTGGGAGGACCTGTCGAACCTGACCCCCTACGACCCCGAAGGCGCGAAGAAGCTGCTCGCCGACGCCGGCTACGGCGACGGGCTCACGCTGCGGTTGCGGGTGCCGGTGGTGCCGTACGCGGTGAAGTCGGCCCAGTTCGTGGCGTCCCAGCTGCGCGACATCGGGGTCACCGCGACGATCGAGGAGCTCGAGTTCAGCCGCTGGTTGCCCGAGGTCTTCACCAACGGCGACTACGACCTGACGATCGTGGCGCACGTCGAGGCCCGCGACATCGGAGTTCCGGCAGCTGTTCACCGCTGCCGACGAGGCGGGAGAGGCCGAGGTCGTGCCGTTGATGAAGAAGGCCGCCCGGTACCTCGCCGACGACGCCGCCGCCATCTGGCTGTTCGCGCTGCCCAACCTGGTGATCACGAAGTCCACGATCACCGGCGTCGGCCAGAACGCGACCTCGCTGAGTTTCGACCTCACCACGATCGCCAGCGCGTGAGCTGATGGCCTGGCGGATCCTCCGGCGCCTCGGGATCTTCGCCGTCACCCTGCTGGGTGCCTCGATCCTGATCTTCGCGGTCACGGCGGCGCTGCCCGGCGACATCGCACAGGTGCTGCTGGGAACCGACGCCACCCCGGAGGCGGTGGCGAAGCTGCGCGCCGAGCTGGGGCTGGACCGGCCACCGGTGGTGCGCTACTTCGAGTGGCTGGGCGGCCTGCTGGTCGGGAACTTCGGGGTGTCGCTGATGAGCGCCAACCAGCCGGTGATGTCCCTGCTGCTGCCGCGGCTGGCGGTCACCGCCTGGCTGGTCGCGCTGGGCATCACGGGCGCGCTGGCGATCGCGCTGCCGGCAGGAATGGTCGCCGCGCTGCGCCGCCGCCACTGGCAGGGGTTCACCGTCAACACGCTGGCGCAGATCGGGATGGCGATCCCGGTCTTCTGGGGCGGCATCATGCTCGTCCTGGTGTTCGCGGTCGGGCTCGGCTGGCTGCCGGCCAACGGCTATGTACCGCTGACCACCAACCCGCTGGAGTGGGCGTCCCACCTGGTGCTGCCGGTGCTGACGCTCAGCCTGGTCCAGGGCGCGATCCTGGTCCGCTACGTCCGCTCGGCCTTCGTCGACATCCTGAACGAGGACTACTACCGGACGGCCCGCGCCATCGGCTGGCTGCCGACCGCCGCGCTGCTGCGGCACGGCGTCCGCAACGCCGCGGTCTCGCTGGTGACCGTGGTCGGGCTGCAACTCTCTGCTGTCATCGTCGGGGCGATCGTGGTCGAGCAGGTGTTCACCCTGCCCGGCCTCGGGACCCTGCTGTTGACCGCGGTGGCGCAGCGGGACCTGTTCGTGATCCAGGGCACCGTGATGTTCCTGGTGTTCGTGGTGCTGGTGATCAACGCACTCGTCGACATCTCCTACCTGCTGATCGACCCCCGACAGCGCACCGAGGGGGGTGCCCAGCTGTGAAACGGGTCCAGCTCGCCACTGGCATCACCCTGGTCTGCCTGGTGCTGCTGGCCGCGGTCGTCTCGGTGTTCTGGACGCCGTTCGACCCGATCCGGGTTGTCCCGCAGGACCGGCTGCTCGGCCCCGGGTGGCCGCACCTGCTGGGCACCGACGGGTTCGGGATCGACATCGCCAGCCAGCTGCTGGTCGGGGCCAGGATGTGCCTGGTCGTGGGGATCATCTCGGTGAGCCTCGCCGCGATCTTCGGCGTCCCGCTGGGGATGCTCGCCGGACAGCGCGGCGACTATGCGCAGCAGATCCGCTACTA
>JAVHXR010000164.1:4574-6491 GCA_031119515.1 Propionicimonas sp. | reverse complement strand
GTCGAGGCGACCGTCCGGTCCCGGGGTGATCCCGAACTGCGCGAGGAACCGCAGCAGGGCTTCCTCCTCGGGGCGTCCGGGCTCGTCCTCGCCCCGGCTGTCGTCGTTGCTGCCCTGGTCGCTCATGCCGCTCCTTTACCGGTCGGACCCATTCTCCCTCACCATCCCAAGGGTTTTCTCAAGTCAGCGCGCTATCGTGCGTGGGGGTGTGCGCCGTCCGGCGCGCGGCGTGAAGGGACCCGAGTGACCAAGCAGACCTGGACGGCGGCTGTTGCTGCGCTGCTCTTCGTCGCGCTCGCGGCCGTGATCGCCATGGTGCCGGTGCCGTACGTCACCTGGGCGGCCGGATCGACCTACAACCTGCTGGGGTTCGTCGAGGCCGACCCGACCGCGAAGCCCGCGATCAGCATCGAGGGCGCGAGGACCTACGAGTCCCGCGGCGAGGTGCGGATGGCGACGGTCTCCGTCACCCGTCCCGACAGCGACCTGACCCTGCCGGAAGCGCTGTTCTCCTACTGGCTGCCCGAGCGCGAGGTGCTGCCGCGCGAGGCGGTCTACCCGCCGGGGGTGAACGCCTCGGAGATCCAGGACGCGAGCATCAGGATGATGGACGACTCGCAGGGCACAGCCATCGTCGCCGCGCTGCGGGTGGCGGGAGTCGAGGTCGTGGAGTTGCCGATGGTCGCCTGGGTGACCGCGGCCGGGCCGTCGAACGGCCTGCTGCGTCCCGGCGACCTCATCACCGCGGTCGACAACACCCCGGTCGAGCGGCGCGAGCAGATCCAGGAGGCGCTCGCCAAGCACGCCGTCGGAGACCCGGTGAAGTTCGACCTGGAGCGCGACGGCATCGCGCTCACCGAGACGGTCACCACCCGCGGCTCGACCGTCAACCCTGACGAGCCCAGCCTCGGGATCGGCCTGACCACCGGCTACAAGTACGACCCGACCATCACCTTCGGGATCGACCCGGCGATCGGCGGGCCGAGTGCCGGCCTGCCGTTCGCGATCGCGATCTACGACATGCTCACCCCCGAGCAGCTGCTCGCGGGCCGGGTGGTGGCCGCGACCGGCGAGATCGACGCCAACGGCAGGGTGCGCCGGATCGGCGGGGTGCAGGAGAAGATCGCGGCCGCGGCACGGGACGGCGCGACCGTGTTCCTGCTGCCCAGCGCCAACTGCGAGGATGCGCCGCCGCCCCCCGACGGGATGCGGCTGGTCCCGGTCGACAACCTGGGCGACGCGCTGGTCGCCCTCGACGGCCTGGACGACCCCGACCTCACCGCGACGATCCCGCAGTGCGCATGAACGAGGTACTGACAGCCGCCCTGATCGAGGTGGAGCACCATGTCGGCCGGTCCGGCTGGGACCAGCCCGCCCGGCTGTTCGCACTGGTGCGCACCAGCGAGCTGATCGCGGCCGAGCCCGGGCTGGCAGAACACCTCGGGCACGGGCCCTCCGACGGCTACACCTCGATCGAGCAGGAGGAGTTCGTGGCCGGCGCCGACCTCGCCCAGACCCTGGCAGGGATCGCGTGGCCGCAGACGGTGGCGGGGTGCGTCCTGGCTGTCGAGCGGGCGTTCGTCCCGCCCGAGGTCGAGGGCGAACTGCCCGACGACCCGGCGCTGGCCGCGCGGGCGGTGGCCGAGCACCCCAGGCGACTCGACCTGCGGGTCGTCGTCGGCGTGACCAGGGACGGCGGGCAGCACGGCGTCGCCCGGATCCGCGGTGTCGAGCAGGACCTGCTGGGCGGCACCGACCTCGTGCCGGCACTGGCTGCTGCGTTGTCGCGTACATTGGACTGACGTTCGACGCCCTGGCAGAGCAAGGAGAACCCGTGCCGACGTCCCTCACCCGACGAGGTCCGCTCATCCCGACGATCGTGGTGGCCGGCATCCTGATCGTCGGCTTCCTGGTGTT
>JAVHXR010000164.1:0-4564 GCA_031119515.1 Propionicimonas sp. | reverse complement strand
GTTGTGGACCGAGAAGCTCTGGTTCGACTCGGTGTCCTTCGGCGAGGTATTCAGCACGCAGCTGGTGACAAGGGTGCTGCTCTTCTCGGCCTTCTTCGTCGTGATGGCGGGGCTGGTCGGGTTCAACATGTGGCTGGCGTGGCGGCTGCGCCCGGCCGACCGCCGAAGCGGGGCCAGCGCGGTGCTGGACCGCTACCGCAGCATGCTGGGATCCAACCTCGGGCTGGCGATCCTGGTGCCGTCGGCGTTCTTCGGCGTGATCGGCGGGATGACCGCCGCCGCCGCGACCATGGAGGTGCTGGCGTACCTCAACCGGACCCCGTTCGGCCAGGCCGACCCGTACTTCGGGCTCGACATCGGCTTCTACGTCTTCGAACTCCCGATGTGGCGGGACCTGCTCGGCTTCCTGATGAGCGCGCTGTTCTTCGGGCTGATCGCCGCGGCCGCGGTCCACTTCACCACCGGCGGCATCGTGATCGGACGCCGGACGGCGGCCGGCAGCCGTCCGACAGCGGCTACCCGGCACCTGTCGATCCTCGCCGGGCTGCTGCTGGTGGTCTACGGCCTGCAGAGCCTGCTCGACCGCTACGGCTACCTGGTCGAGCCGGGCACGCTGCTGACCGGCCTGCAGTACACCGACGACCAGGCCCGGCTGGGCGCCAAGCTGGTGATCGCGGTGATCGCGTTCATCTGCGCCGGGCTGTTCTTCCTCAACGCCTTCCTGAACCGCTGGGTGCTGCCGATCACGGGGCTCGTGCTGATGCTCGTGTCGGGGCTGATCCTGCAGCTGCTGTACCCGGCGATCGTCCAGTCCTTCCAGGTCCGGCCCAACGAGCCGGACAAGGAGGGCCCGTACATGCAGGTCCACATCGATGCCACCCGCCAGGCGTACGGCATCGACGACGTGGAGATCTCCGAGTACGCCGCCGTCACCCAGGTCCGGCCCGGGCAGCTGAAGGAGGACGCGGCGGCGCTGCCGGGCGTCCGGCTGATCGATCCGGCGGTCGTCGGCGACACCTTCGAGCAGCTCCAGCAGGTCCGCGGCTACTACTCCTTCCCCGAGGTGCTCGACGTCGACCGGTACAACATCGACGGTGTCGAGACCGACGCCGTGGTGGCCGCCCGCGAGATGAACCTCGCCGGCGTCCCGGACCAGAACTGGAACAACGTCCACACCGTCTACACCCACGGCTACGGCCTGGTGGCCGCCTATGGCAACCGCCGGCAGTCCGGCGGGCAGCCGGAGTGGATCGAGCGCGACCTGCCGCCGGCCGGCGCCCTCGGCGACTACGAGGGCCGGATCTACTTCGGCGAGAGCAGCGACAACTTCGTGATCGTCGGACGGGAGCCGGGACAGGCCCCGATCGAGCTCGACACCCCCGGTGGCGGCGAGGAGGGCCGCGAGGTCTACAACGTCTACGACGGCACCGGCGGCGTTCCGATCGGGAACTGGTTCACCCGGCTGCTCTACGCCGCCCACTTCATGGACCTCAACATCATCCTGTCCGACCGGGTGAACACGGCCTCGAAGCTGCTCTACAAGCGGACGCCGAAGGAGCGGGTCGAGGAGGTGGCGCCCTGGCTCACCCTCGACCAGAACGCCTATCCGGCGGTGGTCGACGGCAGGCTGGTGTGGATCCTGGACGCCTACACCACCAGCCGGAGCTACCCGAACAGCGCGCTGGTGAACCTGCAGCGCACCACCTCGGATGCGCAGTCGCGACTCTCCGGCCTCCAGGCCGACGAGCCGGTCAACTACATCCGGAACTCGGTCAAGGCCGTGGTGGACGCCACCGACGGCACGGTCGACCTGTACGCCTGGGACGAGACGGACCCGCTGTTGCAGAGCTACTCCCGGGCGTTCCCGGGCACCGTCCGTCCCAAGAGCGAGATCAGCCAGGAGCTGCTGGCCCACCTGCGCTACCCCGAGGACCTGTTCAAGGTGCAGCGGGAGATCCTCGGCCGCTACCACATGACCAACCCGGCCAGCTGGTACCAGCAGTCCGACCTGTGGCAGGTGCCGGCCGACCCGGTGAAGAGCCCCACCGAGGCCAAGGAGCCGCCCTACTACCTGTCCATCAAGTGGCCGGGCGAGGACCAGCCGGTGTTCAGCCAGACGTCGGTGTTCGTGCCCCGCGGGCGTTCGAACCTGGCCAGCTACCTGGCGGTCGTCGCCGAGGCCAGCAGCCCCGACTACGGCAAGCTGCGGGTGCTGCGGATGTCCGACACCCACCAGGTGGACGGCCCGGGGCAGACCTTCAACGCGATGACCACCGACCAGAAGGTCGCCGAGGTGCTGCGGCCGTACCTCAACCAGGGCTCGGCTGCGGCGACCTACGGCAACCTGCTGACCCTGCCGATGGGCAGCGGCCTGCTCTACGTGCTGCCGGTCTACACCCAGCGGCAGGGCAGTTCGGGGTCCTACCCCGCGCTGACCTTCGTGGTGGTGCGGTTCGGGCAGAGCGTCGGTGTCGGCGAGACCCTGCAGGAGGCGCTGGACGAGGCCTTCCAGGGCGACGCCGGTGCCGAGACCGGGGAGAACGTGAACCCGCCGACGCCGGGGGAGGAGCAGCCGACCGAGCCTGCCGAGCCCACCGAACCGGTGGACGCCCCGGCCGCGGCGCGCAGTCTCCTGCAGGAGGCCGAGGCGGCCTTCGTCGCCGCCGACGGTGCGCTCCGCAACGGCGACCTGGCCGAGTACCAGCGCCAGATCGCGCTCGCCAAGCAGGCGATGGACCAGGCGCTGCAGCAGCTCAACCGGTGAGGCTCAGCGGCGTTCGACGTCCCAGCCGGCCTCCCGCATCGGCTGCTCGAGGGCGTCGGCGTCGCCGACCACGACGAGGGTGAGCCGGTCGAGCGGCAGCAGGTCGACCAGCGTCGTCGTCGCCGACACCGCGGTGACGTGGTCGAGCGAGGCGGCGAAGGAGTTGACGAACTCGGCGCTCAGGCCGGCCGCGACCAGGCTGGTGACCCGGTCAGTGACCCCGCGGGCGGTCGAGTACCGCATCGGGGTGCTGCCCTGCAGGAACCCGACCGCCTCGGCGACCTCGGTCTCGGTGAGCGGGGCGCGGGTGAGGTCGAGCAGGTCGGTCGTCGTTGCCAGGGCGTCCACCACGACCTCGGTGCGGAACGACGCCTGGACGGCGAGCAGCCCGCCGTCGTGCATCGGGTGGTCGACCAGGTGCACCCCGTAGGTGTAGCCCTTCTCCTCCCGCAGCACCCGGTTCAGGCGGCTGCCGATGCCGCCGCCGAGGGCGTGGCTGGCCACCTGCAGGTCGGCCCAGCGGGGGTCGCTGCGGTCGATCCCGAAACCTCCGAGCCGGATGTCTGCCTGGACCGCGCCGGGACGGTGGACCAGGCGGCAGTGGGGCCGCCGGCCGCGCGGCACCTGGTGGTCGATCTCTGCGGTGGGATAGCCGGTCCAGCCGGCGAACGCGGCGTCGGCGAGCGCGAACGGGTCACGGGCGAAGTCGCCGCACATCACCAGGGTGGCGCCACCGGGCAGGTAGTGGCGGGCGTGGAAGCCGGCGACGTCGCCGGCGGTGACGGCGGCCACCGTCTCGCGGTTGCCCCCGGCCATCCGGGCCTCCCGGAACCGGCCGGGGATGACCGCGCGGCGGAACTCGATGGCCGCCCGCTGGGCGGAGTTCGCCATGAGCTGGTCGAGCTGGGCCAGCCGCAGCGCCCGGTGGCGTTCCACGTCCGGTTCGGCGAGTGCCGGTTCGACGACCGCCTCGGCGAGCAGCGCGAGCGCGTCCGCCAGGTGCGGGACGGGCACCTCGAGGTGCAACTCGGTGGCAGCATGCCCGACGACGCCGCTCAGCACCGCGCCGGTGTCCTCCAGCGCTTCGGTGAAGGACGCGCCCAGGTGGCCGGCTGTGCCCTCGTCCAGGCACTGGTGGACGAGGTTCGCCACCCCCTCGGTCCGGGCCGGCTCGAGGTTGAGCGGGATGTCGAGGACGAGGCCGACGGCGGCGACGTACTGGCCGGGGCGGTGGAACGCCATCACCTGCAGGCCGTTGCCGAGGTAGGCACGGGCCGGCTGCGGGAACAGCCACCGGCCCGGTCGCTTCACGGCGGGGCGCCTGTCATGCCGCATCGCGGTCCTCCTTGCGGTAGGTGAGGACGGCCGCCTGGTCGGGCCGCAGCAGCTCCGCCGCTGCGGCGGCGACCTCGGCAGGGCCGATCGCCAGGATCTCGTCGCGACGCCGGTTGATCCGGGCCGGGTCGTCGTGGAGGGTGGCGTAGGCGCTCAGCTGGTCGGCCCTGGCGTCGAAGTGGGCGAGCTCGCTGAGCCACTCCCGCTCGAACTGGATCTTCGCCCGGTCCAGTTCGACGGTGGTCGGGCCGTCGGCGCCGAACCGCTCGACCTCCTGCCGGATGGCGGCCTCGAGCGCCTCCGGGGCGACCCCGGCGCGGGCCCGCGAGCTGGCCAGGCCCAGGCTGGTGGCGCCGATCAGCCCGAGGCCCGAGGCGGACGCCGAGGTGGCCAGCTCGAGTTCGCGGACCAGTCGCTGGTGCAGCCGGGAGGTCTGGCCCTGGCCGAGGACGGCGAGCGCCAGGT
>JAVHXR010000163.1 GCA_031119515.1 Propionicimonas sp. | reverse complement strand
ACTCGGTGGATTCGCGCTCACTGGGCTTCTCCAGTGCGATGGTGCGGGCACCGCGCGGGTTGAGGTGCTCGGTGAAGCGCTTGATGGTGCCGCCCTTGCCGGCGGCGTCCCTGCCCTCGAACAGGATGACGTGTCGCGTCCCCATGTCCTGGCCCCAGTACTGCAGCTTCAGCAACTCCACCTGCAGCAGGTACTTCTCGTGCTCGTAGGTGTCGCGGTCGAGCAGCTCGCCGTAGGGGTAGTCCTCGCGCCAGGTCTCCACCGCCCGGCCACCCGGGTCGATCAGCTGGGGGTCGGGCCCCTGAGTCTCGGCCACGGTGTAGCCGCGCGCCACGAGTTCGTCGATGAACTCGCGCAGGTTGACGTCGGTGTCGGGCAGGATGCCCCCGAGTTCGGTACGACCGGCCATCACTCCTCCTCACCCGGCGGCGCCGGGCGGCTCACGTGCCAGCCCGAAGCCTAGTCGCGCGGGGGCATCGCGGCCGGGCGTGTGGCAGCAACGCAATAGAGTGTTCACCGTGACTGACCTGCTGGTGTGGATCGACTGCGAGATGACCGGGCTCGACCTGACCAATGACGCCCTCATCGAAGTCGCAGCCCTGGTCACCGACGCGGACCTGAACGTGCTCGGACGCGGCGTCGACGAGGTGATCCGCCCGCCGGCCGAGGCGCTCGACCAGATGGGCGACTTCGTCCGCACGATGCACGAGAAGTCCGGGCTGCTGCCGCTGCTGGAGAACGGCATCAGCCTGGCCGATGCCGAGGAGCGGGTGCTCGCCTACATCCGCGAGTTCGTCCCGGAGGCACGACGGGCGCCGCTGGCCGGTAACACCGTCGGCACCGACCGCTCCTTCCTCGCCCGCGACATGCCGGCGCTGGAGAGCCACGTCCACTACCGCAGCGTCGATGTCTCCAGCATCAAGGAACTCGCCCGCCGCTGGTTCCCGCGGGCCTACTACAACACCCCCGCCAAGACCGGCAACCACCGCGCCCTCGCCGACATCGCCGAATCCATCGAGGAACTGCGCTACTACCGCGAGGCGGTCTTCACCGGCCCGCCGGGGTTGCCGACGCCGAACCTGCGGGAGATCGCGCTGCGCCACCAGGGCGCCGTGGTGTCCACCCTCACCGCCGCGCCGGCCGAGGCTGACCCCGCCGACGATTTCGACGCACCCGGCATTACCGGCTAAGCTGTCGGAGCCGTCAACGCTGCTTGGCGGCGATGGTGGGTATAGCTCAGCTGGTAGAGCACCTGGTTGTGGTCCAGGATGTCGCGGGTTCGAGTCCCGTTACTCACCCAGCTTCCGGGCCCAGTAGACGACACTGGGCCCGGACCCGCTTCCACTGTTTCCCCTTGTCAAGCCGGAGTTCAGTGTGGTGCGTGATGGTGATCGCACTACCATCTCCAAGGGCACGCCTGGTGCGCGATGGCGATCCGTGGCCCCCAACTGGACCACCACCGCCTCGAAGCAGCTTGAGGCGACAATCCGACTTACGGACGCCAGCCTCCTCGCTGCTCTCACAACGTTTCCACACGCCGTCACCAATCAAGCCCCAATGCGGACAAGACGGACGCAACGGTGGCACTCCGTCGTGTCGTTCCTCGCGCACCCGTCCGATCATGCCGATCTGCGGATGTTTGGGAGAGCCGCTTTCGAGCGCTCTGCGCTAGTTGGGCGGACGCCAGGGGCTGTCGGGATCTGGATCCTCCGACCTAACCAGGGCTGTCGGAAGGGCGGTGCCCTTGCCCGGACCAGACGGCGTTGCGACGGTGTCTGCGGGAGCGCTTGCGTCGGCCGCCGTGGGTGACAGCGGCGAGCGCGGCCAGAGGATGCCGACGCCGACTGTCAGGAGAGCTAGCGCGCCGACCAGCCATGGCGCCGTCTCCTGCGGCATCGGGAGGAGGCGGCTTGTCGCGCTCAGCCGGGAACCGGACCTCAGGGCCTGGGTGCCGGACCAGTGGACGGTGGTGCCTGTTAGGGACGGTGCTCCCTCGACTGGCTCGGGGTGGTTGGGGAATCGGGCTCTGAGGTCGAACTGGAGGACGGTATGCGGCTCCCATGCGTCGGTCGATGGGGTGTACTCGACCCGCAGATGCCCGCCGGATTGGGACACGCGCAGATCGTCGTCGTGCTGGCCGACCAGATCGGCCAGCCGCCACCGTCCGCTGAGCAGGCAGGCGCCGGTGGTGTCGGGCGAATCGGTCCTCACCCAGTGGGGGGCTGGCTCCAGCGACTGGCCGATCGCTGGAAGGCCAGCGCATGAGGTCTCGCCGTCAATCACCACCATGCTGTCAGCTTGGTTCGTCGACGGGACTCTGCGGTCCCTGTCGTCGCCCCCGAGATAGGCAGTCCTGACGGTATCGGCGGCCCAGCCGGGTGCCGTTGCGACGATGTCGAGTGACACTTCGCCGTCGGGTTCGGCGTTGTTGCGGTCCGCCATCCACCAGGCACTGCAGAGCAGCGCGAGGCCGGTCAGTACGGCGACTGTGCGAGCCAACACAGGCCAAGGATAGGAAGACCCAGCCAGCGCCGGGGCAGATTCGTGCCGAGCCAGCCCCCGAGGCATTGTCGTATGGAGCCGTGCGCGCCACGCCTCAAGGTGGGGCCGTGCCCTCAACTCGCAACCCCCACGACGCAGGCGGGACTGTCGGGCGGTCAGGGGGTCCGCATGACGCGGACGGGGTCGAGGCGGGCCGCGTACCAGGCGGGTGGGATTGCGGCGAGGCCGGCGACCAGTGCGGCGAGGATTCCGACCGAGGCGGTGAACGGGATCGGGGTGAGGTAGCCGGTGTAGCGATTGACAGCCCAGCCGACGGCGCAGCCGAGTCCGGCGCCCAGTACTGCGACGGTGAGGGTTCGGGTGGTGACGAGGGTGGCGAGGTCGCTGCGGGTGATGCCGAGGGTGCGGCGACGTCCGAGGTCGCGTCTTCGGATGAGGACGTCGGCGAGCGTGACCGATGCGACGAAGAAGCCGCCTACGCTCAGGATCATGAGCAGCAGGGAGCGGCCGTAGCCGGCCATCTGGGCGTTCAGGTCGCGCGCAGTGTCAGCTATCGCGGTCGGTGACTCAACGGAGACGGCCTGCGGGTCCGGCGGCGAGAGGGTCGTCAGGATCGCCGCCACCGTGGGAGTGGCGGAGGTGATGTCGTCGATCACGACACGCAACTCTCTGCCGACGGCGCCGCCCGGCGCAGCGATCAGGGCGCCTGCCCCGAGGTCCTCGAACGGTGCCCGCGCGGAGAACGAGCCGACGACCGGGTACTGCACCGTCCCGTCCGGAGTGGAGAGGAACCCGACGGGTTCCGTCAGTCCCAGGGTCTGCTGGATCGTGGTCGAGATCATGGCCTCACCGGGTTGGGGTATCCTGCCGCGCACCAACGTGATCGTGGAGGCAACCTCGCCGAGGATGGGCCAAGCCGGGATGCGGGGGCCGCCTGCCCCGACAGCGCCGTTGACGACGTCGACCGGTGAGCCGAGCGCGTTGGCGGTCTCGACGGTGGAAAGCCCTTGGATCATGCTCAGCGTGCGGGGGTTGATGAACCCTGCCGCGGCGGTGTCAACCACGGAGAGCCGGCGGGCGCCCGCTTGCTCCATGCGGGCGGCGATCTCTCCGGCGGCGGCGGCAGACCGGCCGACAGTGAGCAGGCAGGCGCAACACATCGCGGCCACAACCGAGATCGTCAGCAGGCTGGATACCCTCGATGCCCACGCGGTGGCCAGCGCCTCACGCAGCAGCGTCATGACCCTCACAGTGCGACCAGCCGATCAACCTGGTCCAGCACGAACGGGTCGTGGGTGGCCACGATCACGGTGCTGCCGCCGACCGCTGTGGACCGCAGCGTCTGCAGGACGAGTTCGGCATTGCCGCGGTCAAGGTTGCCGGTCGGCTCGTCGGCCAACACGATGTCAGGCGAGTTCAGCAGCGCCCGACACACGGCCAGACGCTGCGCCTGGCCGCCCGACACCTGCCCGGGCCGGTGGTTTGCGCGTTCGGCGAGGCCGAACCTGTCGAGCAGTTCACGGGCGTGAGCGAGTCGCTCCTGTCGGCTGTTGCCTGCGTACAGGGCCGGTTCGAGGACCGAATCGATCACCTTGCGTGCCTGGTCCAGTTCGGAGTCTTGAAAGACGAAACCGACGCGTGAGGCGCGTATCGCCGACCTCGCAGAATCGCGGACGCGGGACACGTCGCGTCCGTCGAGCAGCACCTCCCCAGCAGTCGGGGTGAGCAGCAGCCCGAGCACGTGCAGCAGGGTCGACTTGCCACGCCCGGACGGTCCGGTCACAGCCGTAACCTGTCCGGGCTCGAAGTCGTGGCTCAGCCCGCCAAACAGTTCCTCGGCCCCTCGCCGGTAGGCGAAGCGCAGGTCCCGCACAGCAAGCGTCGACTCGGCCATGCCCGGCTACTTCGGCGTTTCTGGCGTCGGCTCCGGGGTGCCGTCGCCATCTTTGGGCGCTGCCGCGAGTACCTGGACCCTGTCACCTGGCTCGACACCGTCGACGACCGCGACACCGTCCTGCGAGCCGAGAATGGTCACGGGGCGCGGGGCGCGTGCTCCTGTCTCATCGACCACCACAACGGAGGTGGCGCCGTCGGCGTCCGTGGTGATTGACGCCACCGGCACCGCTGGGCCGGTGGCCGGTGGCACGATCGCGACCCGGCTGAGGATGCTCAGCTTCGACCCGGTGGAGACCAGATCACAGTCCGCACCGCACACGGCGCCGCCACCGGGGGCGGCCAGCTGCATCCTCACATCGTTGTTCTCGCCGGTCTCGGTCACAGCGATCACTGCGTCCCAGTGTTTGCCGTCGAATTCGATCGCGACCGTCGCGCTGCCTGGGACCAGCCTGGCCTGCTGCTCGGACAGGACCAAGGTGAACGTGGGCTCACCGCTCGCGCCGTAGACGATCTTCTCCCCGCCAGCCAGCACCCCGCCCTTGGCGATGACCGTCTCGTCCAATAGCAGCGCTACCTTCAGCTTCGGAACCGCGACCAGCTCACCCAGGCGGACGGTGCCGGTTTGGGGGATGCCCAGATCCTTCTGCCAAGCCTTCACCGCGGTCCGGGTGGCGAGGTCGAACACGCGCCCCTTGTCTTTCAGGTACCCGAGCTTCACCAGCGCCGCCCGCAATTGGGACACGTCCTCGCCCGTGGCCCGGTACGACAACTCCCGGTAGAACGGCAGCGAACCCTGCACCGCCCGCACCGGGACCCGCGCCACCGAGCTGAGCCCGGGTCAGCCGCCGGACCGGACGGCGACCGCGACGTCCACCGTGTTGGTGAAGACGGCGTCCACCCCGTACCGCAGCATCCTGCGCAGGGAACGCTCGCCGTCCACCACCCACGGCCGGACCGCGAAGCCGGCCGCCTGGGCGCGGCGGACGAACCCCGCGCCGAACACGTAGGGCAGTGGCGGGTGGATCGCCGCCACACCCAGTTCCGCGGCGGGCCGCCAGGGCCGCAGCCGCGGGTCGGTGTAGAGGAAGGCGAGCTCGCTGCCACCGGCCAGCGGCCCCAACCGGCGCACCGACTGCTCGCTGAAGGTCGACAGGACGACCCGCCCCGCGAGGCCGAAGGACGCCACGGCTGCCACCACCTGCTCCTCCAGCCCCGGGTACGGCACCTCGGAGTTCTTCAGCTCGATGTTGATCGTGACCCCGGACGGCTCCAGCACCTCGAGTACCTCGTCCAGGCTCGGGATGGTCACTCCCCGAAAGCCGACGTGCCCGGCGCAGGCATCCAGGCGGCGCAGCTGGGCGAAGGTATGGTCGCAGACGTTTCCGGTGCCATCTGTGGTGCGCGCGAGGGTCTCGTCGTGGATGACGACGATCGTGCCGTCGGCGCTCAGCTGGACGTCGAACTCGACGCCTTCGGCACCCTGGGCGAGGGCGAGCTCGAACGCCGGGAGGGTGTTCTCGGGGGCGTAGGCACTCGCACCTCGATGGGCCCAGATCCGGGTCGCGTGCTCATCCACGCCTTGCCCGTCCCTCCGCCCGGCTCCCGGCACCGCGCTGCGCGGTCACTCGTGCCCTGCCTTCCAGACCTCGAGGACGTCAGCCAGGATCGTCGCCGCCCGCCGCTGGAAGGAGTGCTCCTCGATCACCCTTCGCGCGATCCCGAGGAGCTCCGGTGGCTGCGGGAACGCCTCCCGGATCCCCTCCGGAGACGTCAGCCGTCGCAGGTCGTCCAGCGACTCGTACACCTGGACCGCGCCGCCGAAGAGCTCGTCGATCCCCTCGACCGGATCGCTCACCACCCGGGCACCGGACGCGACCGCGTCGAACAGCCGGTTCGCGACGAACCCTTCGCGACCCATGTCCTCATGGTGATCGGAGAGGACCACCCCGGCGCTGCGGTAGAGGGCGGACAGCTGGTCGTTGGGGAGGTACTCGGCGACGATGTGGCGCTCGGGGATGTACCGCTCCCACAGGTCGCCCCAGACCCTCACGTCGATCCCGGCTGCCAGCGCGTCCATGACAACGGCTCGCGGCCCGTGGGTACGGGTTCGCCCGACGAAAACGACGTCGCCGCCGGTCGTCGGTGCCGCGGTGTCGCCGGGGTGGAAGGTACGCGGGT
>JAVHXR010000162.1 GCA_031119515.1 Propionicimonas sp. | reverse complement strand
GCACCGAGCCCAGTCACGTCCGTCACCGTCCCGGTGCCGTCCGCCGCGTCGGCGCGCAGGATCCAGGTGTACGTGCCCGCCCTGACCTTCTTGCCTGCGGCGTCCCGACCGTTCCAGGTCAGGCCGCGCAGCGATCCGGAGGCGGTCGCCTTGGTGGCGATCGAACGCACCAGCTTCCCGGCGGCGTCGCGGATCTCGATCCGCCCCGCCCGCAGCGGCTCGGACGCGTCCAGGTCAAGCTTCCAGCTCCTGCCGGCAGTGAAGGCCGCCTTCGCCAGCCCGCCGAGCAGGCGCGGCCCGGACGTGCCTGCGCCGGGGACGTCGGCGACCTTGATCGCGGATCCGGTCACCCAGGCCACCCGGCCCACGCCGTCGATCGCCACCTCGAAGCCGTCGGCCACGGGCACCGGGCGGAGCTCCCCGCCGGGGAGGCTCCACAGCAGTGCGGTCCGGGTGTCCTCGTCGTGGCCGGGCGCGGGCGGGCCGTAGCGGAACACCAGGGCGTAGCCGTCGCCCAGGGCTTCGATCCTCCCGTCCACAGCGTGCGTCTCGCCGGTGCGGTAGTTCATCACCTGGGCGCCACCGGCCTCCCAGGACACCGAGATCCAGTCGCCCCACAGCTGCAGGCGGTCGGCCCACCCGGTGCCCGCAAGGGTGACCGCCACAGGGGGTGCCGACGGCCGCGCCAGGTCACGGATCGTGACGACCCTGCTGTCCTGGTCCAGGGTGGCCACCAGGCTGCCGAAGATGGCCGGCATCGAAGCCGTGGCGTAGGTCACCCCGTCGTACCGCCGGACGAACCCGCGGGTCGCGACGTACGGACCGCTGACCGCGAGCACGTTCTCCTTCAGCCGCTGGTTGAACACGCGCCGGGAGCCGTCGTACAACTTCGTCTTCAGCGAGGTGCAGCAATCCGCCGCGGCGCGCGCGCCGGAGGCGAACACCTCCCAGCCGGTGTCGACCGGCCCCGACAGGCGAACCTCGGCACCGACCCTGGAACCGGCGAAGGTCCGGTACCACAGCGGCGTCGGCGAGGCCTCCGGATACGGCCGGGAGTCGATCGCGACCACCCGGTCGGGCGTCAGCGCGAGGTCGGCCACGGTCGTGGGCACCTTCCGGCTCCGGATCGACCAGTCGACCTTCAGCGACTTCCCGACCCTGCCGTAGACGTCGCCGAGGCTGGCGTGGACGCCTGACACCAGCGGGCGGGCCGGGTCGCGGAAGCTCGTCCCCCACAGGCTGCCGACAGTGGAGTTCGACTTCAGCTTCTTCAGGGTGGAACCCTTGCGCAGCCAGATCCAGTTGGCGGCGCCGCCCGTCCAGGTCACGAGTTCGACGCCCTGGGAGACGTCGAGGAAGGCTTCGTAGGAGCGGTTGTCACCCTTGCGGAGCGTCACGCAACTGGGCTTGGTCGGCTTGGCGAGGGCGGCCCGGCAGACCGCCAGCTTGTGCTTGGTCCCGACCAGGTAGTGCACCCAGGTGCCCGAGACGGCGGCCTTCTTCAGGCCGTCGATCCGGATGGCCTTCTGCCCCGTGGTGCCGTCGGTCGGCGCAATCGAGAGGTAGGTGCGCTCGTCGTTGATGCTGCTGTCCCAGACCGCTCCCCTGGCGACGACCGTCCTGCCGTCCGCGGAGATTCCGCTGGCGAGGGCGTCGGCGGGCGTTCCCGGCCCGAACCTGACGATGAGCTGGCGGGCGGTGGCGCCGGTCAGGTCGAACACCCGGCCGTCGGTGAGGACGACCCGGTTCGACACCGCATCGGACAACCCGAGGCACTCCGACACCACCGCCGCCTGGTCGGCCGAGACCGCGACCGGACGCTGCGCGCCGGTGGCCGGGTTCCAGACCGTGAAGCCGGCGATCCTGGCGGTGTCGCAGCCGTCCTCGCCCTCGGTGACCATCGTGAGGTGCAGCTTGTAGAACCGGCCCCGATAGCCGGTGATGCCTCCCGGTCCGGCAAGGGCCGCCGGCAGGCTGCGCCAGGTCTTGCCGTCGTTGAGTGAGTACTCCTGGAGCCTGGCCTGCCCGGACCAGACGGTGCGGACGAGGGTGTGGCCGCTGGCCGCCAGCAGGCTGGTGGAGCCGTACATCTTCGCGAGCGCGATGCTGGTGGACGGGGCGAGGGTGTCGTCGGCCCGGGCCGGGGCCTGCGACAACGACAAGGACAGCAGCACGACACCGGCTGCGAGACAGGAGAGGGTACGGCGCATGGGGGCTCCCGATTCGACACTGAGGTGCCCCAACTGACGCTCCGCACCAGCGGGGCGTGGCAGCCGCCCCCGCTTCTCAGGAACTTCTCAGCCGGCGGACAGCCATTGCCGGGCGAGCCGGATCCGCGCCTCGACCTGTTCTGTGGTGGCCTGCGCCAGCGGCGGTCCGCCCGCCTCCCGGCGCAGGCCGGAATGGACGTGACTGTGCGGGATCCCCCTCACCCTCGCCAGTTGCGACACCAGAGTGTTGAGCTCCTTGCGCCGGGTCTCGAGGGCCCGGTGCAGGCTGACCGCCTCCGGCACCCGCTCCCGCCGGTCGCGACGGGCCTGGCGACCGAGCTGGCGGCGCTGCCGCTCCCGCAGCAGCGAGGCGACCTGGTCGGGCTCGAGCAGGCCCGGCAGGCCGAGGTAGTCGGCCTCGTCCTCGCTCTGCGGTTCGGCGTGCAGCCCGAACTGCTGGGCATCGAAGAGGACGTGGTCGAAGACAGCCTCGGACTCCAGCGCCTCGAACCGGCCGTCGAGCTCGGCGGCGGTGTCGCGGCTGCGGTTGGCCTCGGCGACCAGCGCCTCTTCGGCTGCCCAGAGGTCGTCGGGGTCGTGCCGCGGCCGCCCCAGGACGTGGTCCCGCTGGCGCTCCAGCGCGCCGGCGTGCGCCAGCAGGATCGGGACGGTGGGCAGGAACACGGTGGCCAGCTCGCCCCTGCGCCGGCTCCGGACGAACCGGCCGACCGCCTGGGCGAAGAACAGCGGCGTCGCGATCGCGGTGGCATAGACGCCGACTGCCAGGCGCGGGACGTCCACGCCTTCGGAGACCATCCGGACAGCGACCATCCAGCGGTCCTCCGAGGCGGAGAACTCCTCGATCCGCCGGCTGGCGCCAGTGTCGTCGGACAGCACGACCGTCGCCGGCTGCCCGGTCAGCCGGGTGAGGGCGCGCGCGTAGGCGCGAGCCTGTGTCTGGTCGGTGGCGATCACCAGCCCCCCGGCGTCCGGGACGTGTCGCCGGACCTCGGTCAGCCGGCGGTCGGCGGAGGCCAGCACGGCGGCGATCCACTCCCCCTTCGGGTCGAGTGCGGTCCGCCAGGCCTGCGCGGTGATGTCCTTGGTGAGCGGCTCGCCGAGCCCGACCGCGAGCTCGTCGCCGGCCTTCGTCCGCCACCGCATCCCGCCGCCGTAGGCCATGAAGACGACCGGACGGACGACGTGGTCGCGCAGGGCGTCGGCGTAGCCGTAGGTGTAGTCGGCGACCGAGCGCCGGGTGCCGTCCGGATCCTCGGCGTAGGTCACGAACGGGATCGGTGACGCGTCCGAACGGAACGGCGTGCCGGTCAGGCCGAGCCGGCGGGTCGCCAACGCGAACGACTGCGCGACGGCCTCTCCCCAGCTCAGGTTGTCGCCGGCGTGGTGGATCTCGTCGAAGATCACCAGTGTCCTGGCACGGACCGTCAGCGCCTCCCACGCGAACGGCCGCACGGCCACCCCTGCGTAGGTGACGACCGTCCCGTGGAACTGCCGGGAACGCCCCTTCCGGGATCCGCTCAGGCCGGGGTCGAGCTGGATGCCCGCACGGGCGGCCGCCTCGGCCCACTGGACCTTGAGGTGCTCGGTCGGAGCGACCACGATCACCTGTTCCACGACCCGTTCGGCGAGCAGGTCGGAGGCCACCCTGAGGGCGAAGGTGGTCTTGCCGGCCCCCGGCGTCGCCACCGCCAGGAAGTCCCGGGCCTGACGCGCACGGTAGGTCGCCAGCGCCTCCTCCTGCCACGCCCGCAACCGCGAGGCGGTTCCCCAGGCAGCACGACCCGGATAGGCCGGGGACAGCTGCCAACTGGGGTGGATGGACGGCTCAGACATGGGTATCCGACCCTAGCCAAGGCGTCGGCGGCAGTGGGTGACCGACTCGCTGGGCAGGTAGTACTCTTGTGCCGCGCACCATCCGGTGCATCCGCCTCGGCCGGGAAGGAGGTCGTTTCGATGCCAGTCACTGTCGCTGGGTTGTTGCCGACCGCCCACCCACTCGAGGCTCCCGCGGCCTGACGCTGCCCTCCGGGTGCCTCCTCCAGCAGGAGAACCCTTGTCACCAGAAACCTCGTCGTTCGACTGGAACGACCTCACTTTCGCCGCCTACTCCGACGACCTGACCGACGATCAGCGCTGGTCCACCTGGGACGCCACCGAGCGCCTCAACCGCGGACCGGAGCCGTGGCCGGACTGGCTCGTCACCTCCTCGGCTGCCGTCGACACCGACCTCGGCGTCCTCAAGTCCGGCAAGGAGGCCGACGTGTTCCTGCTGGAACGCGCCGTCCCCGACGACCCCGGCCAGTCGTGCCTGCTCGCCGCCAAGCGCTACCGGGGCACCGACCACCGGCTGTTCCATCGCGACACCGGCTACACCGAGGGCCGCCAGATCCGCAGCACTGTCGCCACCAGGGCGATGGCCGACCGCAAGTCGACCTTCGGCAAGGCGATGCGCGCCGGCCTGTGGGTCAACGCCGAGTGGAGCCACCTCAAGCGGCTCCACGTCGCCGGGGTGCCCGTGCCCTACCCGGTCCAGGTCGAGGGCAACGAGATCCTGATGGAGTTCATCTCCGACGGGGACTCCGGGGCGCCGCGACTGCACCAGTTGCGACCGCTGCGTTCAGAACTGGAGTCGCTATACGGGCAGCTCGTCGACGCGATGCGGACGATGGCCGGCCTGGGCTTCGTGCACGGCGACCTCAGCCCGTACAACATCCTGGTGGCGGACGCGAGCACGCCCGAGCCCCGACTCGTCATCATCGATGTCCCCCAGCTGGTCGACCTCGCGTCCAACCCGAACGCCGTCGACTTCCTGCACCGGGACTGCACGAACATGGCGAACTGGTTCACCGCGAAGGGGCGTCCGGTGGATGCCGGAGGGCTTCTGGCGGACCTGCTGGGTCACGCCTGGTAGCCAGCAGCGCCACCGCGGCGGCGATCCCGACAAGGTCTGCCAGCAGATCGAACGGGTCGCCGTCGCGGTGCGGCAGGAACCAGTGCTGGACGAGTTCGCTGACCACCGCGTGGCCGGCGAACACTGCCGCGACCAGCCAGACCCGTCCGGTCAGCGCCCCGATCAGCCAGACCGGGACCGCGAACAGCAGGACGTGCGCGACCTTGTCGAGCCCGGGCGGTCCGACGCCGGCCTCGGGAGCGCTGGGCAGGTAGAGCGCGACCAGGTGGACGGCGACGGCGAGTACCGCTGTCGCCGCCAGCAAGCGGCGTCTGGTCATCCCAGCCGTGACTGGATCAGCTCGCGCACCCGGGCGGCGTCGGCCTGGCCGCGCATCTCCTTCATCACGGCGCCGATCAGCGCCCCGGCGGCGGCCGTGCGGCCGGCCCGGATGCTCGCTGCGGCGTCAGGGTTGGCCGCGATCGCGCGATCGACGGCGGCTGCCAGGGCGGTGTCGTCGGAGACCACCGCCAGCCCGCGGGAGGCCACCACCTGGGCCGGGTCGCCCTCGCCGGCGAGCACGCCCTCGAGGACCTGCCGGGCCAGCTTGTCGTTGATCGTCCCGGCGTCCACCAGGGACTGGAGCGCGGCCACCTGGACAGCTGTGATGCCCAGTTCCTCCAGGTCGACGCCGGCGCTGTTGGCGCGCCGGACGAGTTCGGTCGTCCACCACTTGCGGGCTGCCTGCGGAGGGGCGCCGGCGGCGACGGTCGCCTCCACCGCGTCCAGCGCGCCGGAGTTCAGCACGTCGCGCAACTCCAGGTCGGTGAACCCCCACTCGGCCTGCAGTCGCTTGCGTCGCTCGGACGGCGGCTCGGGCAGCGTGGCCCGCAACTCCTCGATCCACGCCGTCGACGGCGCGACCGGGACGAGGTCTGGCTCGGGGAAGTACCGGTAGTCCTCGGCCTGCTCCTTGGAGCGCCCCGGCGAGGTGTAGCCGCCGTCCTCGTGCCAGTGCCTGGTCTCCTGGTGGACGCGTCCCCCGCCGGCGAGGATCGCCGCCTGGCGGCGGATCTCGTAGGTCAGCGCGTTCTCGATCGAGCGCAACGAGTTGACGTTCTTGGTCTCGGTTCGCAGCCCGAGTTCGGTGCTGCCCTTCGGCATCAGCGAGACGTTGGCGTCGCAGCGCAGCGACCCCTGCTCCATCCTGACGTCGGAGACGTCGAGGGTGCGCATCAGGTCGCGGAGGAAGGAGACATACGCCTTCGCCACCTGGGGCGCCCTGGCGCCGGTGCCCCGGATCGGCCTGGTGACGATCTCGATCAGCGGTACCCCGGCCCGGTTGTAGTCGACCAGTGAGTAGTCCGCGCCGTGGATCCGTCCGGTGGAGCCGCCGACGTGCACGAGCTTGCCGGCGTCCTCCTCCATGTGGGCGCGCTCGATCGGGATCTCGAACACCTCGCCGTCCACCTCGACCTCGAC
>JAVHXR010000161.1:329-6604 GCA_031119515.1 Propionicimonas sp. | reverse complement strand
GCGCCTGGTCGAGCGGGTGTGCGAGCGGCTCCTGGCCGGGGACTTCGACGACCCCGCGCCGCCGGCACGGATCCACGGCGACCTGTGGGGCGGCAACCTGCTCTGGTCGCCCGACGGCGCCGTGCTGATCGACCCGGCCGCGCACGGCGGCCACCGCCTCACCGACCTGGCGATGCTGGCGCTGTTCGGCGCACCCCACCTGGACCTCGTGCTGGAGTCCTACCGGGAGGCCAGCCGGCACCTACCGGATCGGTGGGAGGAGCTGGTCGCGCTCCACCAGCTGCATCCGCTGCTCGTCCACGCCGTGCTGTTCGGCAGCGGCTACGCCGGGCAGGCCACAGCGGCCGCACAACGGTACGCGTGAGAACCAGAACTCCAGCGGGAGCCAGGAACCGGCGGACGGCGGATCAGCTGATCCGGCGAACCTCGTCGTCCTGGTCGTAGTCGGCGTAGCGGCTGGCGAGGTCGGCGTACTGGTCGTCGGTGCCGGACTCCTCGTCCTCCTCGACCTCGTCGGCCGATTCGGCGGACACCGGATCGTAGGTATCTCCCCGCAGTTCCCGCTCCAGGGACACGAAGTCTGTGGAGTAGGAACGGTACTTCAGATCGCGAGCGACCTTGGTCTGCTTCGCTTTAGCACGGCCGCGCCCCATAGTCCCGGGTCAGCCCCCTCGCCTGTTCACAGCGGTCGAGCCGCTTCGTCTGGTTCAGAATTTGTTCGTGCAGGCAAGGTTACCCAATCTTGCGGCGTGGGCAAAAGGACTCGCCTACCGGTCGGCGTGGGCGCCGACGAGCCTCGCTGAGCCCGGCCCGGGAGCCGCCTGCGCCTGCCCCGCCAGCCACGATTCGACGCCGAAACCCGCCAGGAGCGACCGTGCCGCCTCCACCTGGTCGGCAGGCAGCAGCACCACCATCCCGACGCCCTGGTTGAGGGTGGACTCGACATCGGGCTGGGACAGCCCGCCCACGGACTGGACCAGCCCGAACACCGGCGGCGGGGTCCAGCTGGCGCGGTCGAGCACCACTTCGAGCCCGGCCGGGACCACCCTGCCGAGGTTGTTCGCCAGTCCGCCACCGGTGATGTGGCTCATGGCGTGCACCTGGCAGTTCGCGGCGAGTGCCAGGCATGCCCTCGCGTACACCCGGGTCGGCTCCAGGAGTTCTTCGCCGAGGCTGCGACCGAGGTCGTCGACGTGCCGGTCCAGCGACCAGCCGGCCCGCTCCAGCAGGACGTGGCGAACCAGCGAGTAGCCGTTGGAGTGCAGGCCGGAGGAGGCCAGCGCCAGCGCGACGTCCCCGGCGACCACCCGTTCCGGGCCGAGGATCCGCGCCTTCTCGACCACCCCTGTGGTGGCTCCCGCGATGTCGAACTCGTCGGGCCCCAGCAGGCCGGGGTGTTCGGCGGTCTCGCCGCCCAGCAGTGCGGCGCCGGCCTCCTGGCAGGCGCGGGCGATGCCGTCCACGATCGCGGCGATCCGTTCCGGGTACACCTTGCCGCACGCGATGTAGTCGGTGACGAAGAGCGGCTCGGCGCCGCAGACGACGAGGTCGTCCACGAGCATGCCGATCAGGTCGAAGCCGATGGTGTCGTAGCGGCCCATCGCCTGCGCGATCGCGACCTTCGTCCCGACCCCGTCGGTGGACGTGGCCAGCACCGGATGGTCGTAGCGGGCGAGCGCGGCGGCGTCGAAGAAGCCGGCGAAGCCGCCGAGCGAGCCGAGTACTTCCGGCCGGCGGGTGCGGGCCACCGATGCCTTCATCAGTTCGACCGCGCGGTCCCCTGCCTCGATGTCGACCCCTGCTGCGGCGTAGGCCGGGATCGTGCCCTGCTCAGCAGCCATACTTGCCCTCCAACTCCAGTTGCAGCGCGCGGGCCGGCGCGATCGGCACGGGGTACTCGCCGTCGAAGCAGGCCGTGCACAGCCGCTTCTTCGCGATCCCGGTCGAGGCCACCAGGCCCTCCAGGCTGATGTAGCCCAGCGAGTCGGCGCCGATCGACCGGCAGATCTCGTCCACCTCAAGGCCGGGCGCGATCAGTTCGGCGCGGGTGGCGAAGTCGATGCCGAAGTAGCACGGCCACAGCACCGGCGGGGACGCGATCCGGACGTGGACCTGGGCAGCGCCGGCCTCCCGCAGCATCCGCACCAGGGCGCGCTGGGTGTTCCCGCGGACGATCGAGTCGTCCACCACCACCAGCCGCTTGCCCTCGATCACGTCGCGGATCGGGTTGAGCTTGAGCCGGATGCCGAGTTGCCTGATCGTCTGGCTCGGCTCGATGAAGGTGCGCCCGACGTAGGAGTTCTTGACCAGCCCCTGCCCGTACGGGATGCCGGAGGCCTCGGCGTAGCCGATCGCCGAGGGCGTCCCGGACTCAGGGGTCGGGATCACCAGGTCGGCGTCGGTCGGCGCCTCCATCGCCAGCGTCCGCCCGATCTCCTTGCGCACGGAGTGGACCCGGCGTTCGGAGATCAGGCTGTCGGGCCGGGCGAGGTAGACGTACTCGAAGATGCACCCGCGCGGGTCCGGGGCGGTGAAACGCTGGCTGCGCAGGCCGTCGGAGTCGATGGTCAGCAGCTCTCCCGGCTCCACCTCGCGGATCAGGGTGGCACCGATGATGTCGAGGGCAGCGGTCTCGCTGGCGACCACCCAGCCGCGCTCCAGCCGTCCGAGCACGAGCGGGTGGATCCCCTGCGGGTCGCGGGCCGCGAACAGCGTGTTCTCGTCGCAGAACACCAGGCAGAACGCGCCGAGCAGCCTCGGCAGGACCGTCATCGCCGCTGCCTCGAGGCCGTCGGCGGAGAACGCCGACAGCAGGGCTGTCAGCAGCGCGGTGTCTGAGGTCGAGTCCATCCGGTCCTTGCGCGGCACCACCTGGCCGGTGTCCTGTTCGGCCAGCCAGGCCTCGAGCTCCTCGGTGTTGGTGAGGTTGCCGTTGTGGCCGAGGGCGAGCCCGCCGTCGGCGGCGGTGGCGCGGAAGGTCGGCTGGGCGTTGCTCCAGGTGGAGGCCCCGGTGGTGGAGTAGCGGCAGTGGCCCACCCCGAGGTGGCCGCGGAGCGAACTCAGCGCCGGTTCGTCGAAGACCTGGGACACCAGCCCCATGTCCTTGAAGACCATGATCCGCTCGCCGTTGCTGACCGCCATCCCGGCGGACTCCTGACCACGGTGCTGGAGCGCGTAGAGGCCGAAGTAGGTGAGTTTGGCGACTTCCTCGCCCGGCGCCCAGACGCCGAACACCCCGCAGGCGTCGCGCGGAGGGTGGTCGGCTTCCAGCAGGTCGAACTCATCCAGGGGAAGCGCCACGGCATCCATCCTACCTGTTGGACGCCGGGGCACCGTCCGAGTTCATCGCGGCGGACCACCCGCTGGCCAGCCCGAACAGCACCCCCGATTCGCGGGGACGGTTCCGGTGAACCGGTTTGGGAACCGTCCCCGTGAGTCAGGTCACCCCCAGCGCCGGACACTGGGGAACTCCACCCCGGCGAACCGCCAGCCGGCCAGCCCGAACAGCACCCCCGAATCGCGGGGACGGTTCCAATGAACCGGTCTCGGAACCGTCCCCGTGAACCGGCTTCGGAACCGTCCCCGTGAACCGGCTCCGGAACCGTCCCCGTGAACCGGTTTGGGAACCGTCCCCGCGAGTCAGGTCACTTCACGAAGCGGATGCTGATCGGGTAGCGGTAGACCTCGCCCCGGTTGGCGGCCATCGCGCCGAGGATCTGCAGGATGATCCACACGATCGGGATCACGACCAGGCCGATCAGGCCGACCACGACCAGCATGAGCACCAGAGAGGCGATCAGGCCGATCAGCACCGTCAGGTTGAAGTTGAGCGACTCGGTCGCGTTCGCCCGGACGAACGGGTCCCGCTGGCCCTTGGTCAGCATGATGATCAACGGGGCCAGGAAGCCGAGCGTTCCGCTGCTCACAAGGCCGATCACCAGAGGCAGCCAGTGCGCCATCGCCGCGGTGGTCGTGTCGGCGCCGACCGGCTGGTAGGGCTGGACGCCGTAGCCGACCGGTGCGCCGTAGGGCGCGGCGGAGGGGGCCGGCTGGGTGTAGGGCGGCGGGGCGGGCTGCTCGTAGCCCGCCGCCGGCGACGCGCCGTGGCCGTAGGCCTGGGCCGCGGACTGCTGGCCGTAGCCGCCGGCGGCGGGATACGGGCTCTGGGCGGCGTACGGGCCGGCGGCAGGCGGGTAGTCCGAGGCCTGCGGGTAGGACGGCGCCGCGGGTGCGGCCGGTGCGGCGTTCGCCGCCGGCGGCAGGTCGAACGGCAGGTCGGGCATCGGCGGCAGGTCCAGGAAGCTTCCGCCGGCGGCCGGCGGCACCGGGGTCGCGGGGGCAACCGGAGCCGCAGGCGCAACCGGGGCAACCGGCTCCGCCGGGGCCGGGTCGACGGTGAAGTCGGTGCCGACCGGCTCGGTCACCACCTCGTCGTCGAGGGCGAGCGCGGACGGCGCGAGCTCCTCGGCAGGTCCGGCGTCGGCGGCCTCGCCCGGCTCGACTCCGGTCGCGGCCGGCTCGTCGACCAGCTCGGCGTCGACCACTTCCGCCGCCACCGGTTCGGCTTCGACCAGCTCTGCCTCCACCACCTCGGGCTCCACCACCGTGGCTTCGACGGGCTCCGCCGGCGTCGGCTCGAACTCTGCCTGGACGGTCGGCTCCGCCTCAACCGGCTCCGCGTCCGTCACGACCGTCGGCTCGGCCTCGACCTGCTCGGCGTCAGTGGCCACCGTGGGCTCGGCGTCGGCTGGGTCAGGCTCGGGCGCGGCGGCCGGCTCGGGGGCGAACAGGTCCTCGTTCACGCTCTCGGGGTTCTCGAGGCTGTGGTTGCTCATGTCGGATCCTCCACTCGTGCGACTCCCCCATTCTTGCCGAACGCGGGCTGCCGGGGGCCGCCGCGGACCCCGATCCGTCCCTGACTCGTCCCTGCGCGCCCCGCGACCCGGCGGGACGCCCGGACGTCAGTGGCCGGCGGCCTGCAGGGCGGCGGGGATGGGCGCCTGCCAGGCCAGCCGCAGGTCGTCCAGCGGCACCGTGAACCCTGCGACCTCGATCGACCCGGTGTCCGTCACCTCGCCGATCCTCGCCGCGACGATGCCGTGCTCGCCGGCGAGGGCGGTGAAGGCGGCGACCTGCTCGGGCGGCAGCGAGACCAGCACCCTCCCGGGGGTCTCGGAGAACAGCTGGACGCAGGGATCGCCCTCGGGCAGTCGCACCGTCGCCGCCCGCCCGTGGCGCAGGCAGCTCTCCGCCAGCGCCTGGGCGAGGCCCCCGTCGGCCAGGTCGTGCGCCGAGCGCAACAGGTGCGCCCTGGCCGCGGCCACCAGGACGCGGCCCAGCCGCAGTTCGTGGTCGAGGTCGGGCACCGGCGGCAGGCCGCCGAGGTGGTCGTGGACGACGCCTGCCCACGCGCTGCCCGAGAGGTGCTCGTCTGTGGTGCCGAGCAGCCACACCTCGTCACCGGCCTCGCGGAACCCCGACCCGAGCCGGTCTGCGACGTCGTCGATCACCCCGAGCATGCCGACGACCGGGGTCGGCAGGATGTTCGCGCCGCCGGTCTGGTTGTAGAAGCTGACATTGCCGCCGGTGACCGGCGTCCCCAGTTCCTTGCAGCCGTCGACCAGGCCGAGGATGGCCTCGGAGAACTGCCACATCACGGCAGGATCCTCCGGCGAACCGAAGTTCAGGCAGTCGGTGATCGCCACCGGCTCCGCACCCGAGGCAGCGACGTTCCGGTAGGCCTCGGCCAGCGCGAGCTGGGCCCCCAGGTACGGGTTGAGCAGCGCGAACCGTGAGTTGCAGTCCACCGCCAGCGCGATCCCCAGCCCGGTCTCCTCGTCGAGCCGCAGCATGCCGGCGTCGTCGGGCTGGGCGAGGATCGAGTTGCCACGGACGTAGCGGTCGTACTGGTCGGTGATCCAGGACTTGTCGGCCTGGTTCGGGGAGGTGACGACGGCCAGGAAGTCGGCGGCGAGGTCGCCGGGCTCGCTCGGCCGTGGCAGGGCGGCGGCGGAGTCGGCGTTGAGCGGGTCGATCCAGTCCGGCCGGGCGAACGGGCGCTCGTAGACGGGGCCCTCGTGCGCGACGGTCGCCGGGTCGACGTCCACGACGGTCTCGCCGTGCCAGTCGATCACCAGGCGGTCGCCCTCGGTGACCTCCCCGATCACGGTCGCCAGGACGTCCCACTTGCGGCAGATCGCCATGAACGCGTCCACGTTGCGCGGCTCGACGACGGCGGCCATCCTCTCCTGGGACTCGCTCATCAGGATCTCCTC
>JAVHXR010000161.1:0-319 GCA_031119515.1 Propionicimonas sp. | reverse complement strand
CTGAGCGTCGGGTCCCGCAAGGGCACACGGTCGAGGTCGCCGTGCAGCCCGCCGCTGCCCGCGCTGGCCAGTTCCGAGGTCGCGCAGGAGATCCCCGCCGCGCCCAGGTCCTGGATGCCCACGATGATCCCGGCTGCGAACAGTTCGAGGGTGCACTCGATGAGCAGCTTCTCCATGAACGGGTCGCCCACCTGCACCGACGGACGCTTCGCCGGTCCGTCGGCCTCGAACGTCTCCGACGCGAGGATGGAGGCGCCGCCGATCCCGTCCCCACCGGTCGCCGCCCCGTAGAGGATCACCTTGTTGCCGGTGCCGGAGG
>JAVHXR010000160.1 GCA_031119515.1 Propionicimonas sp. | reverse complement strand
CCTAGTGGCTGCCCGCGAGCTCCTCGGACACCTGGGCAGCCGCGCGCGCCAGGACCTCGAAGACCCGCGAGGCGGCCGGCGGAGCGTAGCCGGCCAGCCCGCAGGCCGGGGTCAGCACGAGCCGGTCGGCGAGCGCACCGCCGACCGCGAGCCGGTCGACCAGCCGCAACACCCTGGTCCTGACCTGGTCGACGGTCGGGATGCCGGACCCATCAGTTGTCGGTACGCAGCCCAGCCACAGCTGCGAACCGGACTCGACGGCCCCGGCCAGCACGTCCAGGTCGGCTCCGGTCAGCAGGTCCTGGTCGAGGCAGACCGCGCCGAAGCCGGCGCCGTCGCGTCCGCCGGTGAGCATCGCGGCGATCGGCAACCCGGGCGCGCAGCAGTGGACGGCGGACGCCACCGCGAGACCGCGACGCCCGGCCTCCGCGGTGAGCAGGGACAGGTGCGCGGCGATCTCCGGCAGGTCGACGGCGCGGTGGCGGAAGTAGCCGCCCGGGGTCGGCACGGCGCCCGCCGCGACGGCCGGCAGCGACGGCTCGTCGACCTGGAGCACGAGCTCGATCCCCGGCAGGCGCCGGGACAGCTCCGAGAGCACCTCCCCCACGCCCTCGGCGAGCGCGCCGGCCAGGTCCCGGCGGGCGCCGCCGTCGGCCAGCACCCTGCCGACGTGCGCCACGCCGGTGCTCGCGGCCAGCGTCCACGGTCCGGCGACCTGCAGCTTGAACCGGCCCGAGTACCCCTGGGCGTGCTCCTCCAGCACCTCGAGGTCGTCGCGCCAGGTCTGGCGGGCCCGCCGCTGGTCGACACCGGCGGTGCCGAGCACCCACTCCCCGGCCACCAGCTCCGCACCCAGCCCCGCCAGCAGGCCGAGCCCGCGTCCGACCAGCCCCGCCCAGGGGCCGCGAGCCGGCAGTTCGGGAAGGTAGGGCAGCTCGGGCACCCGGTCGAAGGTCATCCGGACAGCGGCCGGATAGTCCGTGCCCGGCAGCGAGCCGAGCCCCGTGAAGCCGACCATCATGCGGCCGCCCGGGCGATCGTGGCGCTGCCGACCACCCGGTCACCGTCGTAGTAGACGACCGCCTGGCCGGGGGCGATCCCGTGCGCGGGCTGGTCGAGGTCGACCTGCACGCCGTCGGCGGAGGCGGCGATCGTGGCCGGCATCGGCTCGGAGTGGGCCCGCCACTGCGCCAGCCCACGCCACGGCCCGTCCACCGGCACCTCCGTCCAGGTCGGGCGGATCCCCGACAGCGAGGACACCGCGAGCAACTCCTTCGGCCCCACGGTGACGGTGTTGGTCACGGTCGACACCTCCAGGACGTAGCGGGGGCGGCCGTCGGCGGCAGGCACCGACAGGTGCAGGCCGTGGCGCTGCCCGACCGTGAAGCGATGGGCGCCGGCGTGGGTTCCCACCAGCTCGCCGCGGTCGTCGACGATGGCCCCGGCCTGCTCGCCCAGCCGTCCGGCGAGGAAGCCGGCGGTGTCGCCGGAGGGAATGAAGCAGATGTCGTGGGAGTCCGGCTTCCTGGCCAGGTACAGCCCGCGCGCGGCCGCCTCCTCGCGCACCTCCGCCTTGGAGGTGTCCGGCCCGAGCGGGAAGATCGATCGCCGCAGCTGCGCCTGGTTCAGCACGCCCAGCACGTAGGACTGGTCCTTGCGCTCCTCCCGGGAACGCAGCAGCTGGACGCGCCCGTCCACCTGCCGGGTGCGGGCGTAGTGGCCGGTCGCGACCGCGTCGAAGCCGAGCGCCGTCCCCCGCTCGAGGACGGCGGCGAACTTGATCTTCTCGTTGCACCGCAGGCACGGGTTGGGGGTTCGGCCGGCGGCGTACTCGTCGACGAAGTCGGTCACCACGTCGGCGTCGAACCGGTCGGAGAGGTCCCAGACGTAGAACGGGATGCCCAGGACGTCAGCCGCCCGCCGGGCGTCGTGGGAGTCCTCCAGCGAGCAGCACCCCCGGGCTCCGCTGCGGTAGGTCAGCGGGTTCTTCGACAGCGCCAGGTGCACTCCGGTGACGTCGTGGCCGGCGTCCACCAGGCGCGCCGCGGCCACCGCCGAGTCGACCCCGCCCGACATCGCCGCCAGCACCCGCATCTCGAACCCCCTTCCAGGGGCCGATTCTACGCGGTCGGCTCAGGCGGCGCTGTCCCGCAGCGAGCCGGTGAGCCCGCCCGCCGGGTCGTAGACGACGCACTGGATCGTCCTGTCCCCCAGCACCCAGGACTCGTCGGTCGGGAACAGCGAGGCGAGTTCGAGGGTCTCGTGCTCAGCGGTCGGCTCGCCGCCCAGGAAGTCGTTCAGCGAGTCCCCGCAGAAGTCGTCGGCCCGCTCCGGCACGCCGGCCGGCCGGGACAGATCCGGGTCGGTCAGCTTCTGTTCGGCGTAGATCTCGCCCTGGTGGGGGGTGTCGCAGGGCGCGACCGGGGCGGACTCGAACTCGCCGGATAGGCTCTCCATGTCGGAGATGCAGTCCCCCACCCTGAGCTTGAAGGCGTCGGCGTCTGCGGTGGAGGTCACCTGCCCGCTGTCATCGCGCGGGGCGTCCCCGGTCAGGCTGGACAACACCCCGCAGCCGGTGAGGACGGGGATCAACACGGCGGCGGCAAGAGCGGCAGCCAGGCGAGCGGGGCGGGGCATGGGTCTCTCCTCAGGGTCGCCGCCAGCCTCCCACAGCCAACCCACAGGCTGCAGCCGGACGGCGAAAGACCCCTCACGCCGCGAACGCCGAGCGGGCGCGCTCGACGGCCGCCGGCAGGGCCCCGAGGACGGCGTCGATGTCGCCGGGGGTCGTCGCCGGGCCGAAGGAGAACCGGAGGCTGCCGGAGGCCTCGGCCAGGCTTCGTCCCATCGCCAGCAGCACCTCGCTCGGCTGGTGGACGCCCGCGGTGCAGGCCGATCCGGTGGAGCAGTCGATCCCGGCGGCGTCCAGCAGCATCAGCAGGTCGTCCGCCCGGGTGCCGTCGACGGTCAGGTTCACGATCGCAGGGCTCGCGGGCGAGGTCGTGTTCACCCGCACCCCGGGGACGGCCGCCAGCCCGGCACGCAACCGGTCGCCCAGTTCCGCGAGCCGGACCGACTCCTCCGACAGCCGGGTGACGGCGAGCCGCAGCGCCGTCGCCAGGCCCACCGCGAGCGCCACCGGAACCGTCCCCGAGCGCAGCTTCGCCTCCTGCCCGCCACCGAAGCCCGGCGCGGCCAGCCGGACGCCGCGGCGGACCAGCAGCGCGCCGATGCCGACCGGGCCGCCCACCTTGTGCGCCGACAGGCTGAGCAGGTCCAGCCCGGACCCGGCGAAGTCGACCGGCAGGTGTCCGACCGCCTGGACGGCGTCGCTGTGGCACCACACGCCGGCCGCGTGTGCCGCCGCCGTCACCTCGGCCACCGGCTGCACCACTCCGGTCTCGTTGTTCACCCACATCACCGACACCAGCCGGGTGGCGGGGCCCACGGCGGCGGCGATCCCGGCCGGGTCGACCCGTCCGGCGGCATCGACGCCGAGGACGCCGACCCGCTCGCCCAGCACCCGCCGCGCCTCCAGCACCGACGGGTGCTCCACCGCCGACACCAGGATTCGGCCGTCGGCACCGGCGGCGCCGAGCAGGGCGAGGTTGTTCGCCTCCGTCCCGCCCGAGCACAGGATGACCTCGCCGGGGTGGGCGCCGAGATCGGCCGCCACCGACTCCCGCGCCTGCTCGAGGACGCGACGCGCGGCCCGCCCCGCGGTGTGCAGCGAGGACGGGTTCCCCGGCACTCCCCAGGCATCCGCCATCGCCGCGAGCACCGGTGCGGACACCGGGCTGCTCGCGGCGTGGTCGAGGAACACCCGTGGCCCGTGCATGCTCTCCTTGTCCGTCTCCCTTAGGGTAGGGAGTCCTGATAACGCTGACAGCGCCTCACCAGTTCACCACGGATACCGGGGAAGTCGATACATGGAGCCAGCCGTCCTGCCTGCACCGGCGGACACCACCGTCCTTGGCGCCCGGGTCCAGGACGGCGGCACCTCGTTCGCCCTCTGGGCTCCGCGTGCCACCCGGGTGGAACTGGCGCTGGTCGACCAGCACCGCGAGCAGCACAACGTCGACCTCGAGCTCGGCCCGGACGGCACTTGGTCGGCGTTCGTCCCCGGCGTCGGGCACGGCCAGCTGTACGGCTACCGGGTGGACGGCGACTGGGATCCGGGCAGCGGCCGCCGGTTCAATCCCGCGAAGCTGCTCACCGACCCGTATGCCCGCGCCATCACCGGCGGCGTCGACTACTCCGGCCCGATCTTCGACCACACCCCGGACTCGAACTTCCTGCCCGACCCCGCGGACTCCTTCGAGGCAGTGCCGCTGAGCGTCGTCGTCGCCGACAGCCCGCCGCCGCCCCCGTTGCCGCGCCCGGCATCGCTGACCGAGCTCACGATCTACGAGACCCACCTCAAGGGCTACACCCGCCAGCACCCCGCGGTGCCCGAGCACCTGCGGGGCACCTACGCGGGGATGGCCTACCCCGCCGTCATCGAGCACCTGGTCGAGCTGGGCGTGACGGCGGTGGAGTTCCTCCCGCTGCAGCACTTCGTCAGCGAGCCGTTCATCATCGGCCGCGGGTTGCGCAACTACTGGGGCTACAACACCCTCGGGTTCTTCGCACCCCACGGCCTGTACGCCTCCACCGGCACCCTCGGCGAGCAGGTCGCGGAGTTCAAGGACATGGTCGGCGCGCTGCACGAGGCCGGGATCGCCGTGATCCTCGACGTCGTCTACAACCACAGCTGCGAGGGCGGCCACGAGGGCCCGACGCTGTGCTGGCGCGGGATCGACCACAGCGCCTACTACCGGCTCACCGAGGACAGGCACAACGACTACGACGTCACCGGCTGCGGCAACGCGCTGGACACCTCCAACCCTGCGACGCTACGGCTGGTGATGGACTCGCTGCGCTACTGGCGGACCGAGATGGGGGTGGACGGATTCAGGTTCGACCTGCAGACCACGCTGATCCGCGACTCCCGCCACCATGTCGACCAGAACCACCCGTTCAAGCAGCAGGTCGCCGACGACCCCGCGCTGGCCGACGCGATCATGATCTCCGAGCCGTGGGACCTGGGCCCGTACGGCTACCAGGTCGGACGCTGGGGGCCGCGCTGGTCGGAGTGGAACGACCGCTTCCGCGGCTACACCCGCGACTTCTGGCGGGGCGCCACCCACGGTGTGCAGGAACTCGCCACCCGGCTGTGCGGCTCGTCCGACATCTTCGACCACAACGGCCGGCCGGCCACCTCGTCGGTGAACTTCGTCACCGCCCACGATGGCTTCACGATGCGCGACCTGGTCACCTACGACCTCAAGCACAACGAGGCCAACGCCGAGCGGAACCGCGACGGCACCGACGACAACCGGTCCTGGAACCACGGCTACGAGGGCGAGACCAGCGACGCCGCCGTGATCGCGGCGCGGCGCCGCACCGCCCGCAACCTGATGGCGACCCTGCTGCTGTCGGCCGGGATCCCGATGATCACGGCCGGGGACGAGCTGGGGCGCACCCAGGGCGGCAACAACAACGCCTACTGCCAGGACTCGCCGGTCTCCTGGGTGGACTGGACCCGGCCGTGGGAGGACCAGCAGGAGCTCACCCGGACGCTGCTGAAGCTCAGGGCTGCGCACCCCGTGCTGCGCTCGGCCAGGTTCCGCCGCCGCGAGGAGGTGGTCGACGCCTCAGGGCGCGGTCTGGGGCGGACCGGCGTGGCCTGGTTCAGCGAGAACGGCACCGAGATGACGATCGGGCAGTGGCACGACGGCGGACGGCGGACGCTCGCCCAGTACGTCAGTGACGCCGACGACGCCTTCCTGATCCTGGTCCACGGCGGCGACGCGCCGCTGGAGTTCGTGCTGCCCGGCGACCCGTGGGCCTCGGGGTTCACCGTGGCGGCGCACACCGGCACGCCCGATGAGCTGCCGACGACGCCGCTGCCGGCCGGCAGCACCCTCACCGTGCCCGCCCGCACGACGGTGGTGTTCCGGGCCGCCCTCCCGGTGCCGGTCGCACCGGCCCGCAAGCGGAAGGCCGTGGCGACCAAGGCGCGCTGACCTGTCAGCCGCGAGCCCGATTGGATAGGTTGGCAGCGTGACTGCAGAGAAGCCCCCCGTCCAGACGGCGCAGTTGCGGAAGCCCGAGGTGGCCGGCAGCGACGCCCCACCCGCCCGCGCAGCGTCCGAGCCGGTCCGGAACCCTCCCGCCCCCGTGCTCACCGGCGTCGGCCCGGCCGTGCCCGCCCTGCCGCGCGGGTTCGGACGCATCCCGGTCGCCAAGGTGTCCCCGGTGATCGAGGGCGGCGCCTACCCCGCCAAGGCCACTGTCGGCGAGCTCGTCCCGATCCGTGCCAAGGTCTTCCGGGAGGGACACGACGCCGTCAACGCCACGGTCGTCCTGACCGACCCCGCCGGCCGCACCAGCCGCGTCCCGATGCGTCCGGTCGAACCGGTCGGCCTCGACCCCTGGGAGGCCTGGGTCCGTCCCGACGCCGAAGGCGCCTGGACCTTCCGGGTGGAGGGCTGGTCCGACCCCTGGCACACCTGGCTGCACAACGCCGAGGCGAAGCTGCCTGCCGGTGTCGACATCGAGCTGGTCTGCCTGGAGGGCCGTGACC
>JAVHXR010000159.1 GCA_031119515.1 Propionicimonas sp. | reverse complement strand
GATCGATGTAGGGCACCACCACGGCGTCGTCGCCCAGCAGCCGGGCCGCGAGCTCCTCGGCGTCGGCGTTGCAGGTGAGGGCGTTGGCCACCAGCGGGTGCGAGTGCAGCACCAGGGCGTCCGGGATCAGGGCGTGGAAGAGGATCTCCACGCTGGGCCGGCGTCCCTTCACGTCGCGGACCTGCGCCCTGACGGCGGCGGCCCGGACCGGATCGCCCTCGACCGGCTCGTCGGAGTGCAACGCGTCCAGCAGGACGTCGATCCGCAGCGGCACGAGGTCGTCGGCGGCGAGGGTGGCCAGCGGGACGCCGCTCGGCTTGATGTACAGCACGCCGTCCCGCTTCACCGAGGCGTTCCCGCCTCCGGCCCGGGAGTACTCCGGGTCGCTGCCGTAGCGGTTCGCTACCTCGATCAACTCCTGGGTGAGGTCCACCATCACTCCTTGTCAGTGTCGAGATCCCGGGTCGAGCCCGGGAGGACGGGGTCAGCCGCGCCGAGATCCCGGGTCGAGCCCGGGAGGACGGGGTCGGCCGCACCGCGGATGAGTTTCGCGCCGAGAGCCACCAGCTCGGCCTTCCGTGCGGCCGGGTCGGTGCCGGTGAGGTTGCCCGCCGCGTCCACGTAGCCCGGCTCGCCGGCGGCCACCAGGTGCTGGTGGGCTGCCACGACGCAGGTGGCCTCCCAGAAGGCATTCCTGGCGGCCTCCGGCAGCGGGCCGTCCACGCAGGCCGGGTCGTACGGGATCCGGTCGGCGGTGTTGTGCTCGGTACCGCCCATCACGATGATCCCGGCAGCGGTCAGCGCGTCGACGTACTCGTCGACGATGGCGGCGGCGTTCCGGATCGGGATGAGTTCGGCGGCGTACACCCGGCGCTCGACCAGCTTGCGGGCCAGCTCGGCCGGCGGATACTCGAACACCGACAGTTGCTTCGCGCCGTCGGCCAGGATCGGGAAGGTCGGGATGCCGCCGGAGTCGAGAACATAGGAGTAGGCGTCGGCGAAGCTCAGCGGCACCTCGGGGACGAAGCCCGCGGTGCCTACCTTCAGCAGCCGGGAACGCAGCTCGCCCTGGAGGGCGACCGGGTTGTCGACGTCGACCGCCGAGGGCGATCCGTACGCGGCCTCGAGGACGGCGGCGCGCCGGTCGACCGGGAGCGTGGCCAGTGCCTCCTGGAAGGCCCTGGCGATGTGGCGCTCCTGGAGCGACACCCACGCCACCGGGACGTCGGTCCTGGCCGCGACGTCGGCCGCCACGGACTCACCGGTCAGGCCGGTGTCCAGCCCGACGCCGGCGAAGTGGGCGGCGAGCTGGGCGATCATCGCGCCGGCCCTGGTGTCGTTGTCGGAGCGGATCGCGGCCGCGGTCGCCGCCGCTGCCGGCGTCCGCTCCCGGAACGGGCTGATGCCCTTTCCGCAGAAGTAGACCCGCCCCGGGTTGGCGGGGTCGTTCACCAGCACGCCGGCGGCCTCGAGGTCGGGGTCGAGGGTGATGAACTCCAGGCCGAAGAGGGCGACGATCCCTGCCTCGGCGGCCTGCTCGGCGAACCGGGAGTAGACCTGCTGGTCGTAGAAGTTGGAGATCCCGATCGCCCGGACCCCCTCGGCGACAGCGGTCCCGATCGCATCCGGGACCGTGGCGAAAGCCGAGAAGTTGGGGGGGAAGTGGACGTGGGTGTTGACGACCGGGAGGCCCTCGGTCGCTGCCCTGCTAGTCATTCCTGCTCCTCTTATAACGATTCAAAACCGTACTACTTCCCGATCGCCCGCTCGGCGGCGTCCCAGGCGGTCGGGTCGATCCCGAACGCTCCGGGGCGGTAGTGGACGAGATCGGACGATGCGACCGCCACCCGGCGCAACTCGGTCAGGTCCCCTGACAGTGCGCCCATCGCACGCGCCTGGACCAGGAGGTTGCCCAGCGCCGTCCCCTCGGCCGGGCCGGCGACAACCGGCAGCCCGGTGGCGTCGGCGGTGAGCTGGCACAGGAACCGGTTCTGCGAGCCGCCACCGACGATGTGGACCACCCGCACCTCGCGGTCGGCCAGCCGGCAGGCGTTGCGGATCGTCCTGCGGTAGGCCAGCGCGAGCGAATCCATGATGCAGCGCGCGATCTCGGCCGGGGACTCCCCCAGCACCTGGCCCGACCCGGCGGCGAGCTCCCGCAGCCGGGACGGCATGTCGCCGGGCGGCAGCAGCCGCTCGTCGTCGATGTCGACCACGCAGGCGAGGCCCGGCTGCCGGGCGGCCTCGGCAAGCAACGGGAGCAGTTCGACCTGGCGGCCCTGGGCGTTCCAGGTGCGGACCGACTCGCTCAGCACCCACAGACCCATCACGTTCTTGAGGTAGCGGACGGTGCCGTCGACCCCGAGTTCATTGGTGAAGTCGGCCTGCCTGCTGTCCTCGGTCAGCACCGGTTCGGGAAGCTCGAGGCCGACCAGCGACCACGTACCCGAGGAGATGAAGGCGAAGTCGCTTCCCGCGGCGGGGATCGCGGCGACTGCCGAGGCGGTGTCATGGGAGCCGACCGCGACCACGGGGGTGACCGCATCGAGGACGCCGGGCGCGCTGTCGGCCAGCCTGGTTCCCGGCTCGACGAGGTCCGGCAGCACCCTGGCGGCGGGAATCCCGTAGCGACTGGAGAGGTGGTCGCAGGTGGCCGCCGACCACTGCCTGGTCGCGACGTCCAGCAGGCCGGTCGTGCTGGCGATCGTCACCTCGGCGACGCCGCGGCCGGTCAACCAGTAGCCGAACAGGTCGGGCAGCAGCAGGATGCGCTCCACCCCGTCCCAGCCGTGATCGGCGACCAGCTGGAAGATGGTGTTGAAGGGCATCACCTGGAGTCCGGCGCGGGAGTACAACTCGGACGCCGGCAGTCCGGCGAAGACGCGTTCGGGGATGCCGCTGGTACGCACGTCGCGGTAGTTGAAGGGCGGCTCCAGGAGGGTGCCGGCGGCATCGAGGCGGCCGTAGTCGACCCCCCAGGTGTCCACGCCGACGCTGGCGAGCCTGCCGCTGCGCTGGATCGCGGCGTTGATGCCCTCCCGGATCCGGTCGAACAGGGCTGCTGCGTCCCACCTGATGCTGTCGCCGTCGGCGAGCGGCCCGTTGGTGAAGCGGGTCACCTCCTCGAGGTGGAAGCGGCCGTCGGCCAGCGTGCCCAGGATGACCCGTCCACTGGAGGCCCCGAGATCGGCTGCCGCAAACGCTGTCGGGGTGGTCATCGGCTTCCCCGGCGGGGGTTCGGAAGCTCGGTGTACATATCGCATCCTCGCGTATGAATCGTTTCAAAAGATCGTAGGTGCCAGTATGCCGCGTGTCAAGGCCGCAGGGCGGGGGTGAACCCGCCCGGACGGCGCTGACGCCGGCGATTGTCACAATCGGATCACGCGACTGGCCAAACGGCCAGACTCGTGTCTACTATACAGAAATCGATTTCTGTATCGGAGGCAATGGTGCTGCTGAACTTGGATCCCATCCTGACCGGCCGGCTGCTGCTTGCGCTGGACGAGATGGGACATGGTGACGCCGTCGTTATCGCGGACGCGCATTTCACCGCGTCGAAGCTCGCCAGGAAGCACTTGGTCGACCTGCCCGGACTGGGTTCGCCCCGCGTGATGACGGCCGTCAGGTCGGTGATGGTGCCCGACACGCACGGGCCCGCCCTCGACCTGATGGAGTCTCCCGATGGACTTCTCCCGGTCCAGGAGGAGCTGATCGCGGCCGCCCGGCTGGAGGGCACCGAGTGCCGGACCATCGAGCGGTTCGCGTTCTACGACCTGGCCGCTCAGGCCGAGTTGATCATCCGCACCGGCGAGACCCGGGTGTACGGCAACGCCCTGTTCCGCAAGGGCGTGACCCCGGTGGTGGGCGCATGACCACCCAGCCCGAAGCCGAGGTGCAGCAGCGTCCCCACGATCCCGACCTGCTGCTGCAGGTGGAGGGGTGCGAGAAGTCGTTCCCCGGCGTCAAGGCCCTCTCCGGGATGCGCCTCGACCTGCGCAAGGGCGAGGTCCTCGGCCTGGTCGGCGAGAACGGCGCCGGCAAGTCGACGCTGATGAAGCTGCTCACCGGCATCTACGAGCGGGAAGAGGGCAGCTTCTGGCTGAACGGCGAGCCGCTGGAGGTCCGTGGCACCCGCGACGCGCAGGAGAAGGGCCTGGCGATCATCCACCAGGAACTCAACCTCGTTCCGCACCTGACCGTCGCCGAGAACATCTGGCTCGGCCGCGAGCCGGTCGGCGGCAAGATCTTCACCCGCCCCCGCGAGCAGGTCTCCCGCACCCGCGAGCTGCTGGAGTCGCTGGGCCTCCCCCTCGACCCGAACACCGTCGTCGGCTCGCTCACGGTGGCCAAGCAGCAGATGGTGGAGATCGCCAAGGCGCTGTCCTTCGACGCCAAGGTGCTGATCATGGACGAGCCCACGGCGGCCCTCAACGACGCCGAGGTCGAGCAGCTGTTCGGCCTGATCCGCCGCTTCGTCACCCGCGAGACCGGCGTCGTCTACATCTCCCACCGGATGCCCGAGCTGAAGCGGATCGCCAACCGGATCACCGTGATCCGCGACGGCCGCTACATCGACACCATGGCGATGGACAAGACGTCCATGCCCGAGGTGATCTCCAAGATGGTGGGTCGCGCCATCAACACCGACGCCCGCCCGGAGAACGTCCGCGACGACCGTCCGGTAATCCTGTCGGTGCGCAACCTGTCCACCAAGTCGCTGCTGGACGATGTCAGCTTCGACCTGCAGGAGGGCGAGGTGCTCGGATTCGCCGGCCTGATGGGGGCCGGACGGACCGAGGTCGCCCGCGCGATCGTCGGCGCCGACCCGATCACCTCCGGAGAGGTCGTCATCAAGGGCCGCCCGGTCACGATCCGGAACGCCGCCCAGGCCGCCCAGCACGGCATCGGCTACCTCTCCGAGGACCGCAAGCGGTACGGCCTGATGCTCGCCCTGCCGGTCACCCACAACGTCGCCCTGAGTTCGATCGGGGGCAAATTCAGCGGGTTCGGCTTCATCCGCGACAAGGCGATCACGGCAGCGACCGAGGACGCCCGCCAACTGCTGCGCATCAAGACCCCGTCGGTGCGGCAACTCGTCAAGTACCTCTCCGGAGGCAACCAGCAGAAGGCGATCATCGCGCGCTGGCTGGTCCGCGACTGCGACGTCCTGATCTTCGACGAGCCCACCCGTGGCATCGACGTGGGCGCCAAGGAGGAGATCTACCAGCTCCTCAACCGGCTGGCCGCAGAGGGCAAGTCGATCATCATGATCTCCTCCGAGCTGCCAGAGGTACTGCGGATGTCCCACCGCATCGTCGTCATGGCGGACGGACGGATCACCGGCACCCTGCCCGCCGGCGCGACGCAGGAAGCCATCATGGCCCTGGCCACCCACCGCGAGGACGACGAGCCACTGCCGGCTCCCGACTCCGACGCACCGATCATCCCGAACGACGAGAAAGCAGAGCAGTGATGTCGTCCACCGCGCCCGGCGCACCCGCGCCCGCCCCCACAACCGTCGCCGCCGGCGGCGACGCAAAGGCCAGCGCCTGGCGGCAACGGCTGCAGCAACTCGCCGCCCTGGGCGGCCTGGTACTGATCTTCGCCGCCTTCTCGATCGCCAGCCCGCAGGTCTTCCCGACCTACTCCAACATCACGAACATCCTGTTCTCGGCGGTCGTGGTGGGCGTGCTCTCACTTGGCGCCACCTTCGTGATCATCACCGGTGGCATCGACTTGTCTTGCGGCACGGGCATGATCCTGTCGGGCGTCATGGCGGCGACGTTCATCGTGACCTGGGGCCTCCCGGTCTGGTTGGGGATCGTCCTCGCCATCCTCTTCGGCGGCCTCATCGGCCTGGTCAACGGCGTCAACGTGGCGATCGCGGGCCTGCCCCCCTTCATCGCCACGCTCGCGATGATGCTAGTCGCCGGCGGCCTCGCGCTGGTGATTTCCAACAAGGCGCCGATCTACTTCGACTCCCAGGACCACAGCAGCTTCACCGCGCTGTCGACCGGCAATCTCATTCCCGGCTCAGGCTTCCCCAACGCCGTCATCGTGCTCCTGGTCGCCGCTGTGATCGCCTATGTAATCCTCAGCAAGACGATCCTCGGGCGCTACGACATCTCGATCGGCTCCAACATGGAGGCCACCGCGCTGTCGGGCATCAACGTCAAGAAGTGGCTCATCATCATCTACAGCCTTGCCGGCACGTTCAGCGGTCTGGCCGGCGTGATGCTCGCGGCCCGGCTCGGCTCCGCCCAGCCCACGGGAGGTCAGGGCTACGAACTGCAGGCGATCGCCGCCGTCGTGATCGGTGGCACCTCCCTGTCGGGCGGCAAGGGCTCGATCGTCGGCACCGTGATCGGCGCCATGATCATCGCCGTCATCAACAACGGCCTGCAGATCATCTCGGTGCCACAGGAATGGCAGAACGTCATCCTCGGTGTCGTGATCGTCGTCACCGTCTTCATCGACCAGCTCCGCACCCGTCGCACCACCACCACCTAGACCCGCCCTGCCCGGACGCGACAGCGGACGGGCCGGGGCGCGCCACCCCCACCCATGGCCGCGCGAGCGGCCCGAAGAACCAACCGGATCCCGCACCACAACCAAAGGAGAAAGTAATGCGGAAGATCTACGCAGGGGCGGCCGCCGTCGCCCTGGCGGCAATGACCCTGGCGGCGTGCTCCGGCACGCCCGCCACC
>JAVHXR010000158.1 GCA_031119515.1 Propionicimonas sp. | reverse complement strand
CATCAGGTCCATTCGGCCGATGTGGAAATCGTGTCCGCGCCGTTCGCGCTCGACCCGGCAGGGGCCGGGGAGCTCGACCGACTGGACGTCGTGGACGTCCTGGTGGTGCCCTGGCGGGCCACCTTCGTCGGGTCGTAGTCGGGGGTCGCCGCCGGGCGCTTCCGGACGCCGCGTCGCTTCGCGGCGATCGCCTCGGGATCCTTGCCCTTGGCCCGCATCCGCTCCTCCCAGTCCAGGTAGGCAGGGGTGTTGGGAGCAGGGTTGTTGTGGATCAGGATGTACTGCTGGCCCATCGTCCACAGGTTGGTGGTCAGCCAGTAGATCAGCACGCCGATCGGGATGTTCACGCCACCGATGGCGTACATCACCGGGAACAGGTACAGCATCATCTTCTGCTGCTGCGCCATCGGCCCGGTCAACGCCTCCGGCGGCATGTTCTTGCGCATCAGCTGGAGCTGGGTGATGAACAGCACCGTGGTCATCAGCGCGATCAGGATCAGCGCGAGGGTCTGGGTCGGTCCCCAGGTCGTGACCGGCCAGAACCGGGCCGAGATCTGCGCACCCATGATCGTCGCGTGCTGCAGCGAGTACACCAGGTCGGGGTTGGTCTCGAAGAAGTAGCCGAGCGGCTTGCCCTCGGACGCGTTCAGCAGCACGTAGAACAACGAGAGGAAGATCGGCATCTGGAGCAGCAGCGGAAGGCAGGACGCCATCGGATTGACGCCCTCCTCCTTGTAGAGCTTCATCGTCTCCTGGCCGAGCCGCTCGCGGTCGTGCCCGTACTTCTCCTGCAGCGCCTTCGCCTTCGGCCCGATCAGCTGCATGTTGCGGGCAGAGTTGATCTGCTTGACGAACAGCGGGATCAGCGCCGTCCGCACCGTCATCGTCAGCAGGACGATCGACAGCGCCCAGGTCCAGCCGGAATCGGCGTCCATGAAGGTGCTGAGCAGCCAGTGGAAGAACACCAGCACGCCCGACACCGCACCGTAGAGCGGCTGCATGATGGTGTTGAGCAGGCCCATGAAGTCTTCCCAGAGCCCCAGCGGGACGAGCATCGGCAACAGGTTCACCAGTTTCACCTCAAGTCAGCGCCGGCGACGCCGGCAGCAGTGGCGGCGGCCTTCGCCGCCTGTTCGGCTTCCCACGCAACCGCAGCCGGGGTACCCGGCACGGGGTCGTAGCCACCGAGGGACCAGGGGTGGCAGCTCGCCAGCCGGCGTGCCGCCAGCCAACTGCCCTTCACCGCGCCGTGCGTGGTGACCGCCTCCAGCGCGTACGCCGAGCAGGAGGGGTAGTACTTGCAGACATTGCCGTACAACGGGCTGATCACTGCCCGGTACAGCTTCAGCAGGCCGATCAGGAGGTACTTCATCCCGCCAGCCTCCGGACGCACTGGCCCAGCGCCGAGCGGAAGTCGCCGGCGAGGTCACCGGACGCGGCCGGCGGGAGCGCCCGCACCACCACGTCGACCGGGAACGCGAGGGTTGGCAGGTCCGCCGCGGCCAGATGGCGCAGCCGCCGCTTCACCCGATTGCGGACGACGGCTCCCCCGACGGCCCTGGACACGACGAAACCCGCCCTGGACGGGGAATCCGTCCGACGGCGGGCATGCACCACCACACTCGGGCGTCCGGAACTGACGCCCTGCCGCAACGTGCTGCGGAACTCCTCGGGCGTCCGGATCCGGGACGCGGGTGGAAGCACCGTCAGCGTCAGCCGGCGAGGCGGACGCGGCCCTGGCGACGGCGGGCGGAAATGATGGCGCGACCGGCGCGCGTACGCATCCGGAGACGGAAGCCATGGGTGCGGCTGCGACGCCGGTTGCTCGGCTGGAAAGTGCGCTTGCTCACGCGAGTGCTCCCCTGATCTTTACTGTTCTAGAACCGATGCGCCCACTCCGGACACACGACGTCGCCGCGACAGCGACTAACCAACGATACGCGCCAGCCGCGCAACCCGGCAAACCGGACGGTCGCCACCGCGTCCGTCGAGTCGACACGCCGACGGCGTGCCAGATTCGGTGAGAACGGTTTGCCAACCCTCCCGTGGCTCTCTAGTCTGCTGGGAGTCACCCGGGGTGACGTCGCTTCGTCGACCCGGGCCGTGCACAGTCTGTGGACAACACTGTGGACAGCACGGTCGGCCCACCCACGTCCACGAGGGAATCCATGTCACAGCCGATCGACCCACCTCCCGGAGACGGGAACGGATCGCTCGAGGCGGCGTGGTCCCACGTCTGGGAGAACTCCGAGCCGTCGGCCCGGGGCTGGCTGTCCAGCACCCGCCCGGTCGCGCTGCACGAATCCCTGTTGATCCTGGCCGTCGCCAACGAGTTCACCCGCGACTGGGTGGAGTCCCGACTGAGGTCCACGCTGGAAGCGCAGTTCTCCGACTACCTCGGCCGGTCGATCCAGCTCGCGATCACGATCGATCCGACCGCGGGCACGCTCCTCGAGCCGCCGCCCCGCGTCGCCGAACCAGAGGCACCCGCCCCGCCGCCGGCGCCAACCTCGTCGGTGACCACCAGCCCACGCTCGGCAGGACGGGGCTCCGACCGCCTCAACCCCAAGTACTCCTTCGAGACCTTCGTCATCGGAGACTCCAACCGCTTCGCCCACGCGGCGGCCGCGGCGGTTGCCGAGGCCCCGGGCAAGGCGTACAACCCGCTGATGATCTACGGCGACTCGGGGCTCGGCAAGACCCACCTGTTGCATGCCGTCGGCCACTACATCCGCAGCTACTACGACAGGGTGCGGGTCAAGTACGTCTCGACCGAGGAACTCACCAACGACTTCATCAACTCGATCTCGGAGAACCGCACCGCAGAGTTCCGTCGCGCCTACCGCGACGTGGACGTCCTGCTGGTCGACGACATCCAGTTCCTGCAGGACAAGATCCAGACCCAGGAAGAGTTCTTCCACACCTTCAACACCCTGCACACCGCCGAGAAGCAGATCGTGCTGACCTCCGACCGTCCGCCCCGCTCCCTGGTCGCGCTCGAGCCCCGCCTCCGCAGCCGGTTCGAGTGGGGCCTGATGACCGACATCCAGCCGCCCAGCCTCGAGACCCGGATCGCCATCCTCCGCAAGAAGGCGGCCGCAGAGGGCCTCAACGCCAGCCCCGAGGTGCTGGAGTTCATCGCCAGCCGGATCCAGACCAACATCCGCGAGCTCGAGGGCGCCCTGATCCGGGTCACCGCGTTCGCCAGCCTGCAGCGCCAGGAGGTCGACCTCGCCCTGGCCGAGGTGGTGCTGAAGGACCTCATCCCCGAAGGCAGCGAGACCACCATCACGGCCGCGATGATCATGAGCGCGGTCGCCAGCTACTTCGCTGTCAGCGTCGAGGACCTGTGCGGCTCGAGCCGCACCCACGTCCTGGTCACCGCCCGCCAAATGGCGATGTACCTGTGCCGCGAGCTGACCGACCTGTCGCTGCCGAAGATCGGCCAGGTCTTCGGCGGCCGCGACCACACCACCGTGATGCACGCCGACCGCAAGATCCGCCAGCTGCTGGGAGAGCGCCGCAGCGTGTTCAACCAGATGACCGAGCTGACCAACCGGATCCGCCAGGCCGCCGCGCACTGATTCCGGCCAGGACCGGGAGACGGACCGTTCCACGGTGGAGGGCGCACACCCGCACTCTTCTTCCTCCATCCCCGCGTCCCCACGACGAAGGAATCCGCCCTTCCAGGACGCCGATCCCGGTCGCCAACACCTCCGGGCAGGCTCCCTCGACGGCCGAACAGGCACTGTGGCAGGCCCGAGAGCGTCGCCGGCGATCACGGCTTCGTCCACCCACATGTGTGTGAAACCTTGTGGAAAACTCCCCGGCACTGGGGATACGCCGCACGCCCCTCCGCGTCGTCCGCAAATCCTCCCCGTGTGATTCCGGGTTGTCCACAGCGGGCGTCCACACCCCAATCGCGGCCCGACGAGCACGGACGGCGGTTGTCCACCGTATCCACACCGGCTATGACCACGATGAATTGAAATTCATCCCCGAACCCTCAAAGTCACGTCGTGCACACTCTGGGGACACCGTCCCCGAACCGCCGTCCGACGTGCCGAATCACACTCCGGCGGGGACGCGAAAGCGTCGATATGATCGAGCAACCAACGAACGAGGAGCAAAGGTGAGGATCCGACTCGAGCGCGATGTCCTGGCGGAAGCCGTCCAGTGGGCCGCCCGTAGCCTGCCGACCCGTCCCAGCGTCCCGATCCTCGCCGGACTGATGATCCGAGCCGCCAACGGCGAGGTCGTGCTTTCCAGCTTCGACTACGAGACCTCCGCCCAGGTGACGGTGAAGGCCGACGTCGCCGACGACGGGGTCGCGCTGGTCTCGGGCCGGCTGCTCGCCGAGATCGCGCGCTCGCTTCCCAACAAGCCGGTCGAGCTCACCTCCGACGCCACCAAGGTCGAGCTGGTGTGTGGCACCGCCCGCTTCACCCTCCAGACGCTTCCTGTCTCGGACTATCCGGCGCTGCCGAGCATGCCGGAGGCCACCGGCGCGATCGTCAGCGAGGACTTCGCCAAGGCCGTCGGCCAGGTGGTGGTGGCGGCCGGTCGCGACGAGCTGCTGCCCGTCTTCACCGGCGTCCGGATGGAGATTGACGGCGAGACCCTCTCGCTGCTGGCCACCGACCGGTACCGGATGGCGCTGAAGGAACTGCCCTGGAACCCGCGCAGCACCGCGGGCGAGGGAGCCGCCCTGGTACCTGCCCGGGTGCTGGCGGAGACCGCGCGGTCGATGACCTCCGGCACCGATGTCACGCTCAGCCTGGCCAGCGCGGCCACCGGCGACGGCCTGATCGGGTTCGAGGGCACCGGCGCGGCCGGCGTCCGCGAGATCACCACCCGGCTGCTGGACGGGGAGTTCCCCAAGGTGCGGCACCTGATGAACGTGCAGGCGACGGTGAGCGTCCGGGCCAACACCGCCGAGGTCGAGGCCGCGGTGAAGCGCGTCGGGCTGGTGGCGGAGCGGAACACCTCGCTGCGCATGCTGATCGGTGACGGTTCGATCACCCTCGAGGCCGCCACCGGCGACCAGGCCCAGGCCGTGGAGGCACTCGAGGCGGTGGTGGTCGACACCACCGGCCAGGGCCTGTCGATGACGGCCGCCGGCTTCAACCCGCACTACATCTCCGACGCCCTGGCGGCGCTGGACGCGCCGTACGTGCAGTTCTCGTTCACCGCCCCGGGCAAGCCCTGCCTGCTGATGGGGCTGGACGAGATCGACGGTGACCCTCGGGAGGACTACCGGCACGTCATCATGCTGATGCGCCTGCCGGCGTGACCTCCCGGCCGGTCCGGGAGACGGGCCTGCACGCCGGCGGTCGCGGCAGGTCCGTCCTCCAGGTCGGAGGGCGAGCCGATGTCGCCGGCGAAGACGAGGTGAAGCCGTGTTCGTGACCCATCTCAACCTTGTCGACTTCCGCTCGTACCCGCTCGCCGACGTGCCGTTGGAACCCGGTGTCACCGTCTTCACCGGCGCCAACGGCCAGGGCAAGACCAACCTGGTGGAGGGGATCGAGTACCTCGCGACGCTCGGCTCGCACCGGGTGGCCACCGAGGCACCCCTGGTCCGCCACGGAGCCGAGAAGGCAGCGGTGAGGGCCCGGGTGCAGGCGGCGCCGGACGACCCGCGCCAGCTGCTGCTCGAGGTGGAGATCATTCCCGGCCGCGCGAATCGCGCCAGCCTGAACCGTTCCCCGCTGCGGCGACCGCGTGACCTGCTGGGCGCGCTGCGGGTGGTGGTCTTCTCCCCCGAGGACCTGGCCGTCGTGAAGGGCGACCCGTCCGAGCGCCGCCGCTTCCTGGACGAGCTCGTCACCTCCCGCTGGCCGCGACTGGCCGGCGTCCGGGCCGACTACGACCGGGTACTGCGGCAGCGGTCGACGCTGCTGAAGTCGCTGTCCGGACGAGGCCCGCGCCCGGTTCCCGCCGAGGCTGAGGGCACGCTGGCGGTCTGGGACGAGTCGCTGGCCCGGCTCGGGGCCGAGATCGTCGAGGCCCGTCTCGCCACTCTCGCCGACCTGCGCCCGTCCCTGCAGGAGGCCTACGCCGACATCGCACCCACCCGAAACGAGGCCTCCGCGGTGTACCAGTCCAGCGCGCTGCCGGAGACCGAGGACCTCGGCCGCGAGGACCTGGTCGCGGCGCTGCTCGCCGGGATGCAGCAGCGACGGGGCGAGGAGATCGCCCGCGGGGTGTCGCTCGTGGGACCGCACCGCGACGACATCACCCTCGCGCTCTCCGGGCTGCCGGCGCGCGGCTACGCCTCCCACGGCGAGTCCTGGTCGCTGGCGCTGGCGCTGCGGCTGGGAAGCCTGACGGTGCTGCGCGCGGACGGCGTGGAGCCGGTCCTCGTCCTCGACGACGTCTTCGCCGAGCTCGACGAGACCAGGCGCGAGCGGCTCGCCCGCCTCACCGTGACGGCGCAGCAGGTGCTGATCACGGCGGCGGTGGCGGCCGACGTGCCGGCGCTGGTGGACGGCCGCCGCTACACCGTGGTGTCGGGGGAGAACCCGACCCTCGTTGGGGAGGAGGGAGATCCCGGCGTTCGCCGGGATGACGTTTCGGTCGGGGGTGACGTTTCGGTCGGGGGCGGCGTTTCGGCAGGGAGCGAGGTTCCGGTGGCGAGCGACGTGCCGGCGCTGGTGGACGATCGCCGCTACACCGTGGTGTCGGGGGAGAACCCGACCCTCGTTGGGGAGGAGGGAG
>JAVHXR010000157.1:4337-6723 GCA_031119515.1 Propionicimonas sp. | reverse complement strand
TGTCCGATCAGGCCCTCGTCCTGGAGTCGGGGAGGATCACCGAGCAGGGCCCCACCGAGCAGGTCCTGGCGCACCCGAGGACCGGGTTCACAGCGAGGATCGCCGGCCTGAACCTGGTGCGCGGCACCGCCCATCCCGATGGCCTCCGGGACCCGTCCGGCGGCCTGCTGCAGGGCATCGCGGGCGACGGGCTCCAGCCCGGGGAGCCGGCGGTCGCGGTGTTCGCGCCGTCCGCCGTGTCGATCTACCTTGACGCGCCGCTGGGCAGCCCCCGCAACCTCGTCCCGGTCACCGTCGCCGAGGTCGAACCCCGGGGGCCGGTCGTCCGGGTGCGCGGCGACGACGGCCACGGGCACCTGCTGGGCGCCGACATCACCCCGCGCGCGGCCGCGGACCTCGACCTGTACCCGGGCAGGCGGGTGGTCTACTCCCTCAAGGCCACCGCCGTGACGCTGTACCCCGCCTGATGCGGCACGCCCGCACGGGGTTAGGGTGACCCCATGCCCCAGCTGCCCCGGGACACCACGGCCGACCTGACCGCCGACGACATCGCGCGGTACTCGCGGCAGCTGGTGCTGCCCGAGTTCGGGTTCGACGGCCAGCGACGGCTGGCCGGCGCCCGGGTCCTCGTCGTCGGCGCCGGCGGTCTCGGCTCGCCCGCGCTGCTCTACCTCGCCGCCGCGGGGATCGGGACGATCGGGATCGTCGACTCCGACACCGTCGAGCTGTCCAACCTGCACCGCCAGGTGATCCACGACACCGCCGCCGTCGGCACCGAGAAGACCACGTCCGCGGCCGCCGCCGTGGCCCGCCTCAACCCCGGCGTGACCGTGGTCACCCACCAGCTCCGGCTCGACGCGACCACCGTCGACGAGGTGGTCGGCGGCTACGACGTCGTGCTCGACGGCACCGACAACTTCCCCACCCGCTACCTGGTCAACGATGCCTGCGCCAGCGCCGGCATCCCGCTGGTGTGGGCCAGCGTCCTCGGCTTCTCCGCCCAGGTGGCGGTGTTCTGGCCGGCCGTGCCGGGTGGCGTGCAGCTCCGCGACCTGTTCCCGGTCCCACCCGCAGCCGGGACCGTCCCGTCCTGCGCGGAGGCCGGCGTGATCGGGGCGGTCTGCGGCCAGGTCGGCTCGATCATGGCCGGCGAGGCGATCAAGCTGATCACCGGGACCGGACGCCCGCTGCTCGGCAGGGTGCTGGTCATCGATGCCCTCGACGGCCGCTGGGACGAGGTGCCGCTGCTGCCTTCGACCCGTCCAGCGCCGGACGAACAGCCGGCCGCCACCTGCAAAGTCGCGCCGTCCGCCACCGCGGCAGGGCGTCCGGAGGAGTTCGGCGACGATGTCTTCCTGCTCGACGTCCGGGAGCCGGGCGAGTTCGCCGGGGCGCACCTGCCGGGCTCGGCGAACATCCCGCTGGCCAGGCTGCTGGCCGCCGACCACGACCCGTTGCCGAGCGGGACGATCCTCGTGGTGTGCCGCAGCGGACGCCGCGCGGAGGTCGCCGCCGCCTCGCTGCAGGCGCGCGGCCTGGCCGACGTCCGCGTCCTCGAAGGCGGGCTGCTGGGCCACGGCCTGCTGTGATCAGGGCTCGACGGGGACCTCGTCCACCAGTTCGAGCACGCCGTCCCGCTCCCGCACCAGACCGCGCCGCCGCAGGTCGGAGAGGTAGGCGGCCAGGCCCCGCTCCCCGCGTCCGGCGAACAGGGGCATCAGCCGGGGCAACGCGTTCGGCACCAGCATGACGCCACGCACCAGCCAGGACTCACTCGGCCTGGGGTAGGCCTCCAGCCGCGGCCGGTCGAGCAGCCCCACCATCGTCCGCGCCACCTGGTCGGCGGTCTGGGGCGGGTCGAGGAACTGCAGCGCGTTGCCGCCGTCGATCGCCTCCTGGCGCAGCATCCTGGTGTCCGTCGCGGACGGCAGCACCGAGCCGGCGACGATCCCCTTGTGGCGCAGGTCGAGCGCGATCGAGAGCATCGCGCCGCGCAGGCCGAACTTGGAGGAGGTGTAGATCGGGGTCTCCCCGAGCGGGAAGATCCCGCCCAGCGACACCGTGCTCACGACGCGCGGATCGGGGGCGCGGCGCAGCAGCGGGATCGCCAGCCGGGTGAACACCAGCGGGGCGTGCAGGTTGACCACCAGTTCCCGCTCGATGCTCTCGACGCTGCGTTCGTCGAACCGCTCGGCACTGGTCATCCCCATGTTGTTGACCAGCACGTCGATCCGCCCATGGTCGGCCGCCAGGGCGGCCATCAGGTCCTCCACCTCGGCACGGACGGTCAGGTCGGCGGCCCTGGCCTCGTGGCGTCCCCGCCCGCCGGGCAGCGAGGCCGCCACCCGGGTGGCGGGCGCTGTGGCCGACCGTGCGATCGACGCGC
>JAVHXR010000157.1:0-4327 GCA_031119515.1 Propionicimonas sp. | reverse complement strand
CCGCCGGTGAGGACGACGACCCGGTCCGCCAGCGGGTAGGGCGGCCGGCTCACGGCACCTCCCAGCCGGCCTCGGCGGCAACCTTGTGCAGGTAGTCCTTGAAGGCGGCGGAGTCGACGTAGCCGCGGTGGCGCGGGGAGTTCACGAACCTGATCCCGCCGGAGAGGTCGGGATGGTCGGTGGCGATCCTGCGCTCGAACTCCAGCCACCGCTCCGGCCGGTCGGTGCGATCGGCGATGTGGCCGGCCACCAGGTGGGCCAGGACGTCCATCAGGCCGTACGCCCCCGAGTTCGTCTCCACGTAGCCGACCCCGTACAGGCCGGGGTGGTGCGAAAACGCCGTCAGGTAGAGGTCCGGGTGCTGCTCGTTGCCGAAGTACCGCTGCGCGTACGGGACCCGGTGGCGGTAACCGGTGGCCAGCAGGATCAGGTCGACGTCCTCGCTCGTGCCGTCGGCGAAGGTGACGGTGGTGCCGTCGGTGTCGGCGATCGCCGGCCGGGCGGTGACGTCGCCGTGCTGCAGGTGGTGGATCAGCTGGGAGTTGAGCAGCGGGTGGGTCTCGAACAGCTTGTGGTCGGGCTTGGGCAGGCCGAGCCGGGTGAGGTCGCCGTTGAGCACCCGCAGCAGCAGCCCGAAGACCCGCTGCTCCAGCCACATCGGCAGCTTCGGACCGTTGGCGGCGAAGACGTCCACCGGGATGCCGAAGACGTGCTTGGGGATGAACCACTAGCCCCGCCGCAGGCTGATCACAGCGTGGTCGGCGCTCCGTGCGGCGTCGCAGGCGATGTCGCAGCCGGAGTTGCCGGCCCCGACGACCAGCACCCGGCGGCCTGCGAGTTCGTCGGCCGACCGGTAGGTCACGGTGTGCCGCACCTCGCCGGTGTAGTTGCCCGGCAGGGTGGGGATGGTGGGGAACCACTGGACGCCGCTGGCCGCCACCACCTGGGCGTGCTCGGTGACCGTGCCGTCCGCCCTGCTCACCTGCCAGCGGCCGTCGCCGGTCGGCTCGACCTCGGTCACCTCGGCGCCGAAGGTGATCGCCTCGTCCAGCCCGTACCGGCTGGCGAACCCTTGCAGGTAGGCGAGGATCTGTCGGTGGTTGGGGTAGTCGGGATAGTCGTCCGGCATCGGGTAGCCGGAGAATCCCGACAAGGTCCGGCTCGAGATGAAGTGTGCGGATTCGTACATCGGACTGCCGGGGTTGTCGATGTCCCACAACCCGCCGAGCGCGGTGTGGCGCTCGAGGTGGGTGTAGGGCAGGCCCCGGGCCTTCAGCGCCCTCGCTGTGGCCAGCCCCGCAGGACCGGCTCCGATGATGCAGGTGTCGGACATCCCCCTCCTTCGTGGAGGCAGGCTAGGTCGCCGCGACCGACCGCGTAAACCACCGGCGCGTGAATTCGACCCCCCGGCAAGGGGGTGAATAATGCCGCCTGTTCAGCCGGCGAGCCCGGTGACCGGACGGTCGGGAGTGGTAGCCGTGGCCAGCAGCCCGGCCAGTACCCGGTAGAACGCCGGGGCGTCGACCGCCTCGACGACGGTCGCGTTCGGGGTCAGCCCGAACTTCTCCCACGCCATCACCGACAGCCCGCGGGTGAGCTCGGAACGGGTCTCCACGTCCACCCGGTAGCGGGCGCTGGCCTGGACCAGTTCGGGGTGCAGCAGGATCGCCAGGGTGAGCGAGTCGGGATGGGTCGAGCCGTTGATGCCCACCGACTCGTCGTAGTCGATGGTCGCCTCGCACATCCGGGCGAAGAACCCGGCCAGCGGCGTCCCCAGCTCGCAGAGTTCGTTGTAGCGGGCCCGGTCGATGGTGGCGTCCCGCAGCGTCAGCGGATCCCAGGTGACGATCCTGAGGTCGGCGAAACCCGCGTCCATCACGACCTGCGCGGCCTCCGGGTCGACGTAGAAGTTGAACTCCGCGGCGGCGGTGATGTTGCCCCGTCCGTTGTTGGAGCCGCCCATCACGTAGAGGCTCTTGACCCGGGCGGCGAAGGCGGGGTCCTTCACCACCGCCATCGCGATGTTGGTGAGCGGTCCGATCGCGACGATGCTGACCTCGCCGGGCCGCTCGGCGGTGAGGCGCAGCAGCGCGTCGACCCCGTGCTCGCCGGACTCGGTCACCCCGTCCCGATCCATCGACAGGCCGCCGGAACCGTCGCCGTGGACGTCCTCCGCCGACTCCCAGTCCCGCATCAGCGGTCGCCGGCAGCCGAGGTGGACGGGCACCGTCCCGAGGCGTCCGGCGACGTTGAGGGTGAGATGGGCGTTGGCGACCTGCTGCTCGAAGCCGACGTTGCCGGCGACCATCGTGATCGCCAGCAGGTCGGCGGCCGGGTCGAGCAGCCCCAGCAGGATGGTCACGCAGTCGTCCTGGGCGGTGTCGGTGTCGATGATCACCGGGATCGCGGTCATGGCCCCCCTGGGATTGACGGAGACAGCACCCTACCCACCCCTTCGCGGAACGGGAACCGGCTTCGGAACCGTCCCCGTGAACCGGCTTCGGAACCGTCCCCGTGAACCGGCTTCGGAACCGTCCCCGGTGAACCGCAACCGCCGCCTCTCCGTCGCCCGGCTCGCGACGAGGAGTGTCCCCGTGAACCGGGTTCGGAACCGTCCCCGTGAACCGGCATCGGAACCGTCCCCGCGAACCGGGGTCAGTGGCGCTGGAGGTAGGCGAGGACGGCGAGGACGCGGCGGTGGTCGGAGGGGGACTCGGGCAGGCCGAGCTTGGCGAAGAGGCTGCTGACGTGCTTCTCCACCGCACCGGTGCCGACGAACAGGCGCTCGGCGATGCTGGCGTTGCTGCGGCCCTGGGCGATCAGTTCGAGGACCTCCAGCTCCCGGCCGGTGAGGGTGGCGAGCGGGTCGGTCGCGGTGACGAGGAGCCGGCGCACCACCTCCTGGTCGAGGACGGTGCCACCGCCGCGCACCCTGCCGACGGCCTCCGAGAGCTCCTCCAGCGAGGCCACCCTGTCCTTGAGCAGGTAGCCGACCCCACCCCGGGCGTCGGCGAGCAACTCCCTGGCATAGATCGTCTCGACGTACTGGCTGAGCACCAGGACGCCGACCTGCGGCTCGGCCCGCCGGACGGCCAACGCCGCCCGCACCCCCTCGTCCCGGAAGGACGGTGGCAAGCGGACGTCCAGCAGCACCACCTCCGGGCGGGTGGCGCGGACCTGGTCGAGGATGTCTGTGGTGTCCGGGAGGGCGCCCACGGTGACGCAGCCCGCCTCCTCCAACAGCCGGACCAGACCCTCGCGGAGCAGCACCGAGTCCTCGACCACCAGGACGCGGACCGGCTGTGCAGTGCCGCCGGAACCGGTCCCGCTCGAGGTCATGCCTCAGGATAGGACGGCCAGGCGGCCGTCGCCCGACCCGCCGGCACCTGCACCTCGACCCGGGTCGGGCCGCCCGCCGGGCTCTCCACGGTCATGGTGCCGAGCAGCCCGCTCACCCGTTCGGCCAGCCCCGCCAGGCCGTGGCCGTCGCTCAGCCGGGCCCCGCCACGGCCGTCGTCGCTCACCGCGACGACGAGTTCAGGGGGCTCGCCGGCACGGACCCTTGCAGTCACCTCCACCCGGGACGCCCCGGAGTGCCTGGCGGCGTTGGTGAAGAGCTCCGCGACCACGAAGTAGACCGCCCTGGCCACCTCGGGGGACACCACCCGGTCGAGGTCCGGGTCGAGGTCCGCCGTCGCCGGCAGTGGGCTCTCCTCGGCCAGCGCGGCGAGCGCTGAGCGCAGCCCCCGGTCGGTCAGCAGCGGCGGGGCGACCCCGCGGGAGAGGGCGCGCAACTCCTCGAGCGCCGCCTGGGCCTGCGCCCTGGCCTGCCGGGTGTAGTCGGCGGCGGCCTCGGGTTCGCCGGCGACCACCCGGCGCTCGGCCGCGGCGAGGTCCATCTGCAGCCGGATCAGGCGCTGCTGAGGGCCGTCGTGCAGGTCTCGTTCGAGCCGGCGCATGGCGGTGTCCTCGGCGTGGACCGCCGCCTGCCGGGCCGCGCCCACCTGCCGGGCCTGGTCGGCCAGGTCGTCGGACGGCCAGCGCCCCAGCATCGCCGCCGCGACGGCGTGCTGCAGCCTGCTCAGCCCGCCGATCACCCACGGCAGCGTGACGCCGAAGACGATTCCGGCGGCGAGGTAGACGCCCGACTCCACTTCCCGCGAGCTGAGGCCGCTCGGCAGCCAGAGCCGGCCCGCGAGCCACGCCGGCCAGTCGGCTGCCGGGTCCCGATCCGGCAGCAGCCACTGCCACAACCAGAAGGTGAGGCCGCCCAGCGTCGTCCCCCACCAGGTCACCGACAGCGCGAAGGTCAGCGTCGACACCGGTG
>JAVHXR010000156.1:983-6750 GCA_031119515.1 Propionicimonas sp. | reverse complement strand
GCACCCACTGCTTCAGGGCGATCTTGGTGTACGACAGCAGCACCGCCAGCTCGGGCCTGGTGAGGCCGCCGCCGGCCTCGATCCGGTGGGCCATCTCGGCGCTGTCCGGCAGGTACTCCAGCCTGCGGTCGAGGAAGCCGCCCGCCTCCAGCACCCGCATCCAGTCCTCGTGCTGGCCGGCCAGCAGCGCGGCGCGGGACTGGCCGTTGGACAGCGCCAGGTTCTGGTCGATGTTGTGGCTGAGAACCAGGCGGGCGACCTCGTCGGTCATGGACGCCAGCAGCCGGTCGCGCTCGTCGGCGTCCAGCAGCCCCGCGGCGATCGCGTCGCCGAGCAGGATCTTCAGGTTCACCTCGTGGTCGGAGGTGTCCACGCCGGCGGAGTTGTCGATGAAGTCGGTGTTGATCCGTCCCCCCGCGGCGGCGTACTCGACGCGTCCGGGCTGCGTCCAGCCCAGGTTCCCGCCCTCGGCAGCGCACCTGGCCCGGATCCGCCGGCCGTCCACCCGGATCGCGTCGTTCGCCTTGTCCCCGACCTCGGCGTGGCTCTGGCCGGCGCCCTTGACGTAGGTGCCGATCCCGCCGTTGAAGAGCAGGTCGACCGGCGCCAGCAGGATCGCCCGGATCAGGTCGGCCGGCGCCAGCTGGGTGACCTGGTCCCCCAGCCCCAGGGCGCGCCGGGCCTGGGGGCTGACCGGGATCCGCTTGGCGGTACGCGGGTACACCCCGCCCCCCTCCGACAGCAGACCGCGGTCGTAGTCGCCCCAGCTCGAACGGGGCAGGTCGAACAGCCGGCGGCGCTCGGCGTAGCCGACGGCGGCCACCGGGTCGGGGTCGAGGAAGATGTGCCGGTGGTCGAAGGCCGCGACCAGCCGGATGTGCTCCGAGGCCAGCATGCCGTTGCCGAACACGTCGCCGCTCATGTCGCCGATCCCGGTCACCGTGAAGTCGGTGGACTGCGGGTCGATGCCGAGTTCGTGGAAGTGCCGACGGACCGACTCCCAGGCACCCCGCGCGGTGATCCCCATCCGCTTGTGGTCGTAACCGCTGGAGCCACCGGAGGCGAACGCGTCCCCCAGCCAGTAGCCCCGCTCCAGCGAGATGGCGTTCGCCAGGTCGGAGAACGTGGCGGTGCCCTTGTCGGCCGCCACCACCAGGTAGGGGTCGTCGCCGTCGTAGCGCACCACCCGCTCCGGCGGCACGACCTCGCCGGCCCGGACGTTGTCGGTGAGGCTCAGCAGGGCACCGACGAAGATCCGGTAGCAGGCCTCCCCCTCGGCCTGCCAGGCGGCCCGGTCGACAGCCGGATCCGGCAGGCGCTGCGGCACGAAGCCGCCCTTGGCCCCGACCGGCACGATCACCGTGTTCTTCACGGTCTGGGCCTTGACCAGGCCGAGCACCTCGGTGCGGAAGTCCTCCCGCCGATCCGACCAGCGCAACCCGCCGCGGGCGACCGTCCCGAACCGGAGGTGGACGCCCTGGACGCGCGGGGAGTAGACGAAGATCTCGAACGCGGGGCGCGGCTCGGGCAGCAGCCCCAACTCCCCCGGCAACAGCTTGTAGGCCAGCGCCTCCCCGCCGGCGAACGCGTTGGTCCGCACCGTGGCCCGGATCACGGCGAGGAACATCCGCAGGATCCGGTCGTGGTCGAGGCTCGCGACCTGGTCGATGCCGGACTCGAGGACCTGCTCCCGGGCCCGCAGCTCCCGCTGGCGGGCGTCGGGGTCGGCGAACGCGTCCGGGTCGAACTTCGCAGTGAACACCCCCACCAGCGCGGCCGCCAGGCCCGGGTTGGTGTGCAGCGCATCGGCTATGTACTGCTGGCTGTAGCCCACCCCTGCCTGCAGCAGGTACCGCGAGATCCCGCGCAGCCAGGTGACCTGCTGCCAGGACAGCCCCGCCGTCAGCACCAGCCGGTTGAACAGCCTGGGCTCGCTGCGACCACGCCAGGAGGCCTCGAACGCCGCCACGAAACGCGCCCGGGAGGCCTTGTCCCAGGCCTCCACCTTCGGGGCGTCGGGGGGCAGCCGCAGCCCGAAGTCGTACAGCAGCACCCGGCGGCCGCGCAGGTCCCACTCGAACGGCTGCTCGTCGACCACCTCGACCCCGAGCACCGCCAGGTGCGGCATCACCGCCGCCAGCTCGATCGGCCGGAGCGAGAATACCGTCAGCCTGATGTCGGCAGGATCGTCGGGCTCGGTGGGCTCCCGCAGCGCGAACCTCAGGTCGTCGGCGCCGCGCAGGCCGTTGGCGATCCTGAGCTCCTCGACCGCGACGGCCGGCCGGGTGGCCTCCTGGTAGGCCTCGGAGAACTCAACCCCGCGGGCCTCGCTGGGCATCCCGGCAACCGCCGCCAGGAAGCCGTCCTCCCAGGTCAGGGTGGCGGCCTCGATCCGGTCGGCCAGCCTGGCCGGATCCGGTTCCGGCCGGGTCGGGTCGGGGGTGGCGGGCAACCGGATCACGAAGAACAGCCGGGTGAGCAGCGAGTCGGTGACGTGCAGGGTGTAGTCGAGCGACTCCCCGCCCAGCTCCGCCAGCAGGATCTCGGAGATCCGCTCCCGGACGGCGGTGTTGTAGCGGTCGCGGGGCAGGTAGACCTGCGCGGTGACGAACCGCCCGTAGCGGTCGCGGCGGACGAAGGCCCGCACGGCGCGGCGTTCCCGCAGCGCCGCGAGCGCCGTCACGACCGGGACGAGGTCGTCGACGTCGGCCTGGAAGAGCTCGTCGCGGGGGTAGGTGTTGATCACCTGCCGGACCGCGTGGCCGCCGTAGGAGTTCGCCTCGAACCCGCTGCGGGCCAGGATCCGTCCGGCCTTCGCGGCCAGCACCGGGATGTGGTGGACGGACTCGGCGTACGCCGAGGACGCCAGCAGGCCGAGGAAGCGGCGCTCCCCCACCGGCCGGCCCTCGGCGTCGTGCAGCCGCACCCCGAGGTAGTCGAGGTAGCCGTTGCGGTGCACCCGCGAGCGACGCGGGTCCTTGGTCACCACCAGCACCTCCGGCCGGTCCGGCACCGGGATGGCGTGGAAGGCGTCCGGCGGGTCGGTGTCGCCCCGCAGGATCCCCAGCCCGGTCCCCGGAACCGGGTGGCAGCCGTCGGCGTCGTAGCGGTAGGCGCGGTAGCCGAGGAACACGAAATGGCCCTCGGCCAGCCAGCGCAGCAACTCGGTGGCACTCTCGACAGCGATCGCGTCCACCGGTTGCGGGGTGGCGCCGAGCTCCGCGATCGCGGACCTGACCTCGCCCAGCATCGCGCGCCAGTCGGCGACGGCGACGCTGACGTCCTCCAGCGCCTGGTGCAGGCCGTCCAGCAGCGCAGGCGTCACCTCGCCGGCCGAGACCCCGAGCGGCGGGAACACCTCCATCGACACCCAGGACTCCGGGATCGCCTTCTCCGTCCCGGTGCCGAGCGCCTGGAAGGCACCGGCATCGTCGCGCCGGATGCTGAGCTGCGGGTGGAACAGCCGCCGCAGGCTCCAGCCCTGCCGGGCGAGCTCCATCGTCAGGCTGTCCACCAGGAACGGCCGGTCGGCGGTGACCAGTTGCACGACGGTGGAGCCGCCGACGTCCCAGCCGTCCCGGTCCAGGCGCGGGGTCAGGACGCGCAGCAGGTGCTCGCCGGGCGCCCTGACGCGTCCGAACTCCAGGTGGGAGGCGATCAGCCGGGCCAGCGCCTCCGGGGGGAAGCCGAGGAGCTCCTCGTCGCCGACGTGGTCGAGGTAGCGGTACCAGAACGTCGCGAAGGTGGTGTGGTCGATGCCGTCCGGGGGCGGCCAGTCCGCCGGTACGACGGGGTCCGGCCGGGGTTCACTCCCGGCGCCGGTGGTCGCTCCCACCTGACTCGTGGTCATGTAAGTCCTCGCTGACTACGTTCCCAATGCCCCAACCCTACCCAGCGGGGCGCGCCCGGAACGAACCACCGCCCGGCATGCCGCACAATGGTCTGCCATGGAGATCTCCGCCACGCACCAGTTCCCGCAGCCGCCCCAGGCGGCGTTCGCGATGCTCACCGACCCCGCCTTCCTCGAGGCGGTCTGCAGCGCGACGGATCCGCTGGACTACACCGTCTACGTGGACGGGCTGCGAACCGGGGCGCGACGGACCATGAAGAACCACCCCTCGATCGAGCGGTTCACCGGACCGACGATCACGGTCACCGACGAGGTCGCGTGGGCGGAGGAGGCCGGCGGCGTCCGTGAGGGCACGACCCTGGTCGCGGTCGAGGGGATGCCGGTGGCGATGAACGGAACCGTCAGGCTGGCCCCCTCCGGCACCGGGTCGAGTCTCAGCTACGCCGGCGACCTGCGGGTGTCGATCCCGCTGGTCGGCCCGGCGCTGGAACGCCAGGCCGCACCGCTGCTGCTGGAGGCCCTCGACGTGCAGGCCAGGGTCGCGCAGTCCTGGGACTGAGCTGGTCGGGCGATCAGCGCCCGTCCGCCGCCATGTGGGGGTAGTCCAGCGAGACCGGCGGCAGCAGGTTCTCCTTGATGACGCGCGGGCTCGCCCAGCGGATCAGGTTCCACGGCGAGCCGGCCTTGTCGTTGGTGCCGGAGGCCCGTCCACCGCCGAACGGCTGCTGGCCGACCACGGCGCCGGTCGACTTGTCGTTGACGTAGAAGTTCCCCGCGGCCTGGCGCAGCCGGCGGGAGGCCACCTCGATGGCGGCGCGGTCGGTCGCCATCACCGAGCCGGTGAGGGCGTAGGGCGAACTGGAGTCGATCACGTCGAGCACGTCGGCGTAGTCGGCGTCCTCGTAGACGAAGATGCCGAGCACCGGGCCGAAGTACTCGGTGGTGAAGATCTCCTGGCCCGGGTTGTCGGAGGTGATCAGGGTCGGCCGGATGTACCAGCCCTGCTCGCGGGAGAACGAGCCGCCGGCCACGATCTCCGCGTCGGAGGCCGCCCGCGCCCGCTCGATCGCCCCGCTGAGCTTGGTGTAGGCGCGCTCGTCGATGACCGCGGAGGTGAAGTTGGCGAGGTCCCGGACGTCGCCGACGGCGAGCGCCTCGGTCTGGCCGACCAGTTCGTCCTTCAGCGCCCGCCACAGGCTGCGCGGGAGGTATGCCCGCGAGGTCGCCGAGCACTTCTGGCCGGAGTACTCGAACGCCCCGCGCAGCAGCGCCGTGACCAGGGAGGGACCGTCCGCGCTCGGGTGGGCGACCAGGAAGTCCTTGCCGCCGGTCTCCCCGACGATCCGCGGGTAGGAACGGTAGCGGGCGATGTTCGTCCCGATCTCGCCCCACAGCCCCTGGAAGACCCGCGTCGAGCCGGTGAAGTGGATGCCGGCGAGGTCGGGATGGGACAGTGCCACCGAGGAGACCTCGCTGCCGTGGCCGGGCAGCAGGTTGATCACGCCGGCCGGCAGCCCGGCCTCGGCGAGTACGTCCACGATCACCTGGGCGGACAGCTGCTGGGTGAGGGCAGGCTTCCAGATCACCGTGTTGCCCATCAGGGCGGGCGCGGTCGGCAGGTTCCCGGCGATGGCGGTGAAGTTGAACGGGGTGATCGCGTACACGAAGCCGTCCAGCGGCCGGTAGTCCATCCGGTTCCACACCAGCGGCGAGTTCTGGGGCTGGTTGGCGTACAGCTCGCGGGCGTAGGCGACATTGAACCGCAGGAAGTCGATCAGTTCGCAGGCGGAGTCGATCTCGGCCTGCTGCACGGTCTTGCCCTGCCCCAGCATGGTGGCGGCGTTCAGCGCGTTGCGGGCGGTATCGCGCAACAGTTCGGCGGCGCGCTTGGACATATTCTTGAAGATTTTTTCTTTG
>JAVHXR010000156.1:0-973 GCA_031119515.1 Propionicimonas sp. | reverse complement strand
GCCCTGGCGTCGAAGTCGAGCTCGGCCCAGCCCGCGCGGGCGGCGAGGGCTGCGTCGATCGCGGCAGACGCGTCGGCGGCGGACGCCTGCCGCACCCGGCCGAGCAGGACGGAGTGGTCGGACGGCATCCGGACCTCGTGGACGGCCTCGCCGGTGCCGTCGACCAGGTCACCGCCGATCCACGCCTTCAACTCGGCCGTGGTGCCCGCCTGGCGGCCCAGCTCGGCCTGCAGCGCAGCACGCTCGGCGCTGCCGGGGGCGTATCCCTTCACCGGCTCGTTGACGGGCGGCGGCACGGCGGTGACAGCATCCATGCCCCGAGACTATCGCCCACGGGCCGGGGCGGCGGACCGCGGCGGAAGCGTCAAAGCGCCTCGCCGACAGCCACCCCCCAGGCACTGGCCCTCACCGACAGCCAGCCCCCAGACACTGGCCCTCACCGACAGCCAGCCCCCAGACACTGGCTCTCGATCACAGAGGCTGGCTGTCGGCAATGGCACCGCGGCGCTCGGGGCTCAGGTAAGACGCAGCACCACCGACTCGTAGGGACGCAACGCGATCCCGGCGTCGTCGAACTCCGGCTCGCCGAGGTTGGTCAGCACGACCTGCCGGGCCCGCGGGCCGGACACCACCGCCGGGAACGCCCACCGCACCGGATCGGCGTAGAAGTTGCTCACCACCAGCAGCGACTCGCCGTCGCCGCGTCGCAGGTAGGCGTACACCGCAGGGTGCTCCCGGTCGAGGAGCTCGTAGCGCCCCGTTGTCACCAGCGGGTCCGACTTCCGCAGTTCGATCAGCCGGCGGTAGTGGTGGAACACGCTGTCCGGGTCGGCCACCGCGGCCGCGGCGTTGACCTCGGGGTAGGTGGCCGCCACGCCGATCCACGGCTCACCGGTGGTGAAGCCGGCGTGCGGACTGTCGTCCCACTGCACCGGCGTGCGGGCGTTGTCGCGACTGCCGAACGAGAGGGCGT
>JAVHXR010000155.1:2751-6763 GCA_031119515.1 Propionicimonas sp. | reverse complement strand
CCTCCATCCTGCGCGGCAGCAACGACGACGGGATGCCGGTCGTCGAGGCCGGCGGCTACACCGCCGTCCGGGTCAAGATCGACGGCCCCACCGAGGGCTTCCGGGTCGGCGAGAAGTCGATGGGCTGCGGGCCGGTCGTCATCCAGGACTCCTGGCTGAAGATCGACCAGCCCGACCGCTGCGTGGCCGACAAGGTGGACTGGCACGGCGACGGCGTCCAGGGCTACCAGGGCGCCGAGCTGACCGTGAAGAACACCTACATCAACCTGGCCCAGACCAGTGGCTGCCTCGGCACCGCGGCGTTCTTCTACCCCGACCAGGGCAACACCAGGGCGACCATCCAGGATGTCCTGCTGGAGGGCGGAGGCTATGTCTTCCGGCTGGGCACGCCAGGCTCGGTCTCCGGGCTGAAGATCGTGGACGACTCCTGGGAGTGGGGTCCGGTCGACGTCTCCAACTGTGGCGTCGTGACCTGGGGCTCCGGCAACGCGATCGTCACGGTGAACGCCGACGGCAGCCTGAAGACGGTCCGCTCCCTGGCCTGCGCCAGCCCGTAGGCCGGCTCCGGCGGGACCTCCTCCACCAGGGGGTCCCGGGCGGGCGTATAGTCGCCGCCTGAGCGCGGGCCGGGGGGCCCGCACGGGCGGGGGCGACGGTGAGCGGTCGAATGCTGGTCGCGGTCGCCGGCGGCTTCGTCGGCGGGCTGGTCGTGGGCGGCCTGCTGGGATGGTTCGGCGCCGGGATCCAGATCCCCGGCCCACCGGTTGTCCCCTCGGGGCCGGCGACCCCGGCCGCCAGCCCGGAACCCGCTCCGACGCCATCGGTGCTCGACCCCTTCCCCACCGCTGACACCACCGGGGTGCCGGACGGGTGGCACCCGGCCGAGGAACTGACCGGCGACCTGACGGTCTGGGACGACGGCGCCGTGCTCGAGGACCTGCGGCTGACCGGCGGCACGCTCTACGTGCGAGCCGCGAACGTCACGCTGCGCCGGGTCGAACTGGTGGACGCCCGGGTCGTCAACGACTACGGCCGCGACTGCTTCAACGGCCTGCGGATCGAGGACTCCAGCTTCGTTCGGGCCGACACCGACCTGGGCATGCCCGTGATCCAGGCCGGCGGCTACACCCTGGCACGGGTGAAGATGGACGGCCCGTCCGAGGGTGCCAGGGTGGGAGAGCTCGCCCTCGGCTGCGGCCCGGTGCTGATCGAGGACTCCTGGCTGCGGATCGCGCCGCCGGAACGCTGCGTGGCCGACGAGGTCGACTGGCACGGCGACGGCGTCCAGGGCTACGAGGGGCCGGAGCTCACCGTCCGCAACACCGCCATCTCGCTGGAGCAGGTGGACGGCTGCCCCGGCACCGCCGCGTTCTTCTACCCCGACCAGGGCAACTCCCGGGCGGTCGTCGATCGCGTCCTGCTCTCCGGCGGCGGCTACGTCTTCCGGCTCGGGACGCCGGGGACCGTCGACGGCCTCAAGATCGTCGACGACTCCTGGGAGTACGCCCCGGTCGACGTCCTCGACTGCCGCCGGGTGGAGTGGGGGGCGGACAACGAGATCGTGGCCAGGGCGCAGGACGGCTCGCTGCGGGCGGTCGAGCCGCTGGAGTGCGCCGGCGCATAGCAGGCCGCCCGGGCCCCGCTCCGGAGGATGTCAGTCCAGGTGCCGAACCAGCCGGGCAGGTACCCCGGCGTAGACCGCGTTCGGCTCGCAGTCGGAGGTGACCACCGCGCCGGCCGCGATGACTGCTCCCGGGCCCACCGTCACACCGGGGAGCAGGGTGGCCCTGGCCCCGATCCAGGCGCCGTCGCCGATGCTCACCGGTTCGGCCCTGACAGCGCCGCCGCGCCGCTCGGCCTCACCCAGCTCGTGCGAGCTGGTGATGATCATCGCGCCCATCGCGATGTGGACGTCGGAGCCGACGGTCACCTGGGCGAGACCGTCGAAGAAGGTTCCGACATTGACGAAGCTGCGATCACCGATCGTCAGCCGGGGGCTGCCGATGAAGCATCCAGAGGCGATCGACGAGTTGCCGATCCGGACGCCGCCGAGGCGAAGGATGCCCCGGCGCAGCCGGTTCGGGAAGATCGCCGACGCGCCGATGACGTTGACCAGCAGGCCAAACCCGTGGTCGGCGAGTCGGCCCATCGATCTGACTCCTTGCCGTCGGTGGAAGCGCACTGCGCTCGGGCGGCCCCGGCAGCGGGAGGACACCGCCCTCTCGGGCCCGACTATAGCCAAGGCTGCGGTGCCGCCGCCGGGGAACCACCCCCGCCCCGGGCAGCCTCCGGCGGCGCGTCCCGCACGCTAGACTCACGCGCCGTGGACACCCGGGTCGTGGCGGTGGTCATCGCCTACAACAGCAGCCGACACATCGGCGCGCTGCTCGACAGCCTGCCGGCGGCGTTCGGTGACGTCGACCACGAGGTCGTCGTGGTGGACAACGGCTCCTCCGACGACACCGTCGACGTCGTGGCGGCGCGCGGCGACGCCCGGCTGGTGCGCTCGACGAACACCGGCTTCGCGGGCGGGATCAACACCGGGGTGCGGCATGCCGCGGGCCGCGGGCCGATCCTGGTGCTGAACCCGGACGCCGAGATCGGGGCCGGAGCGGTGCCGGCCATGCTTGCCGTCCTGGCCGGGCCGGGCGTCGGCGTGGTTGCTCCCCGGATGGTGGAGGCGGACGGGAGCCTGTCCCCGTCGCTGCGCCGCGAGCCCTCGCTCCCCCGTGCCGGAGGGCTGAGCTTCACCGGCCTGCCGGCCTTCGCCGAACGGATCGAGGATCCGGCCGAGTACGCCGACCAGCACGTCGTCGACTGGGCGGTCGGCGCCGTGATGCTGATCTCCCGGGACTGCTTCGCCGCCCTCGACGGGTTCGACGAGTCCTACTTCCTCTACTCGGAGGAGACCGACTTCAGCCTCCGGGCCCGCGACCAGGGCTGGCTGACGGTGTACACCCCCGACGCCGAGGTGAAGCACATCGGCGGCGGCTCGGGCGAGTCCTCGACCACCCACACCATGAAGATGGTCAACCGGGTCCGGATCTACGGCCGCCGCCACGGCCGGATGGCCACGGCGGCGTACTTCGGGATCGCCGTGCTGACCGAGCTGCGCCGGGCCGCGCTCGGCCACCACTGGTCCTGGGACACCCTGCGGGCGCTGCTGCGGCCCTCGCTCCGCCCGGCCCAGCTGAACGCCGGCGACAGCCTGATCCCGGGGTGACTGCCGTGGCGTGCCTCTGTCAGGATGGACAGCCATGAAACTGCTCCTGGTGGCGCCCACCGCCGACAGCGAGGCCGTCGGCGAGTCCTGGATCGCCTACCAGTGGGTGGCCCGGCTGGCCGAACGCCACGACGTCACCGTCCTCAGCTACCACCAGCGCGCGAAGCGGCCACTGGCCGGCCAGTTGCCGAACGCCAGGGTCGTGGAGTGGCGCGAGCCGCCCCTGGTCGGGCGCAACGAGCGGTTCAGCGCGATGCTCAACCCCGGCTACCTTCCCTTCCTGTGGCGCGCCCGCCGCTGGATCAGGGCGGCCCGGGCCCGGGGGGAGCACTTCGACCTCGGCCACCAGGTGGCGCCGGTGTCGCTGCGCTACCCGTCGCCGCTGGCGGCCACCGGGATCCCGTACGTGGTGGGCCCGGTAGGGGGGAGCCTCGACTCCCCGCCGGCCTTCGTCGCGGAGGAGGGCGGGGCGCCGTGGTTCACCGCGCTGCGCCGGCTGGACACCTTCCGGCTGCGCCACGACCCGGTACTGCGGCGCAGCTTCGCCCAGGCGGCATGCGTCCTCGGGATCGCCGACTACGTCCGTGACCTGCTCGGCGACATCCCGGTGCGGGAGTTCCGGGTGCTCAGCGACACCGGCATCGAGGAGCTGCCCCCGGCCGCCCCCGGCTCCGATCGCACCGCGGGGGTCAGGTTCCTGTTCGTCGGCCGGGTGATCCGGACGAAGGGGGTGCGCGACGCCGTCCGTGCGATCGGGACGCTCCCCCCGGAGGTGGGTGTCCTCGACGT
>JAVHXR010000155.1:0-2741 GCA_031119515.1 Propionicimonas sp. | reverse complement strand
GGGTACGACCGGGAGGCCTGCGAGGCCACCGCCGCCGAGCTCGGCGTGACCGACCGGGTGCGGTTCCACGGCCGCGTCCCGCACGACGAGGTGCTCGGCTTCATGGGCAGGGCGGACGTCTTCGTCTTCCCGAGCTACCGCGAGGCCGGCGGGATCGTCGTGACGGAGGCGATGTCCTTCGGGCTGCCGGTGATCGTGGTGGACGCCGGCGGGCCGGCCACCACGGTGGACGAGACCTGCGGGCTGAAGCTGCCGGCCGAGAACCCCGAGCAGCTGGCCCGCGACCTCTCCGCCGCGATGGCGACGCTTGCCGCAGACCCCCGGCTGCGGGCCGACCTGGGCGCCGCGGGCAGGGCGAGGATCGCGTCGCTGTCGCTGTGGAGCGAGCGGGTGGCCTTCATCGAGGACCTCTACGCCAGTCTGGGCGCCGGCGTCTGACCACCCCGGGCGGGCGGTGGAAGGCGACGTCGCCGGGCCGCCGCTAGGGGTGGTGGGGCGCCGGGGTGCTCAGCACAGCCTCCGGTTCGGTGGCATGGTCGTCGCCGGGTGGCGGCCCAGCCCGGTGCCGCCTGGCCGCGGCAGCGGCTTCGGCTGCGGCCAGCCGGCGACGCTTGGCCGCCAGTTCGACGGTCCCGATCGCCAGCAGGGTCAGCCCGACGCCGAGTGCGAGGGTCATGCCGAGCGCCCGGCTGCCCTGGCCCCGCATCGGGTAGATCGCCGGGCTGCTCGGGAGCACCTCGGTGGTGATCCAGTCCTCCTCCGGAACCTTCGCGTCGGTCTGCATCGTGTCCAGTTCCTGGTTGATCCGGGCGAAGATCGCGGCCTGGCGCTGCTGCACCTCCTCGATCGTCGGAGCCACCACCTCGACGTCGAGAGCCTGCACGTTGTAGTAGGTCGACCACTGGCCGCCGTTGTCGATCAGCTTGATCTGGGCGCCGTCGCGGACGCCGCGGCCGACCAGCGTGGCCTCCGACCCCGAGGTCTTCGGCAGGGTGTGGGTGCCGTTGATCCGCTTGGCCACGACGCCGGCCGCCGCCACAAGGTCGAGGGAGGTGGTGCGCAGCACGTTGGGGTAGAGCTCGCTCGCCGGTGCCAGGAAGTACACCGACGCACGGGAGTAGAACACGGTGTCGCGGTGCTGGATCGAGTAGAGCGCCAGGCCGGTGCACAGCAGGCCGACGAGGACGATGTACCACCGGCGACCGATCGCGCCGAGCACGTCAGCTAGCGTCACCTCGGCTCCTGACCGCGTCCCCACGGCGGGCCTGTCCGGCCCCCGCTGTCCCCAAACTGCCGTCCATGATAGCCGCGGTCTGCGACCGCGGGCCGGGGAAGGGATGCTGATCCCCGCGGGGCGGGTTTGGGTGTCGTTGTAGGATCAACCCCGGGAACTGCGGGGGTGTGAAGCGATCGCCGGCCGCCGCTGGACGAGGGAATCATTGCGATGAGGTTGAGCGAGATCTTCGGCGTGTTGGGACGCCGGTGGTACATCGTCCTCCTCGGCGTGCTGATGAGCCTGGGGCTCGCGGTCGCCGCGCTCGCGGTGACGCCGCCGCTCTACGAGGCCCGTGGGACGCTCCTGCTGATGCCGTCGAAGGACCAGCTGTCCACCGGTGGCCGCAACCCCTTCCTCCACCTGGACGCACTCGACGGCCCTGCCGGGATCGTGATGGCGCGCCTGAACGGCGACGAGACCCGTCTCGCCATCGAGGCGGTCGCTCCGAAGGCCGAGTACGTGGTGGAGTCCGACCCGGCGATGCGGGGCCCGACGATCCAGGTCACCGTCACCGACTCGACGCCGGCCGGCGCCCTCGCGATTCTCGACCGAATGCTCACGATGGCAAGCGACATCCTGCAGCAGGTCCAGGCCGAGCGCGAGGTGCCCGACGCCGCATCCGTCGGCTCGATGCGGCTCGTCGTCGACACCAAGGCGGAGCGGGTGACCAGCGCGACCGTCCGGATGGTGATGGCGGCCCTCGGCGCAGGCCTGCTCGCCACGGCCGTGCTGGCGTTCTCCCTCGACGGGCTGCTGCTGCGCCGCAGGCGTCGCATCGCGGGCCGCGAGGGCACCCCCGCCACCACCGACGGCAAGGCGGCAGCGCCGGCCAAGGTGCGCCGCGCCCGCAGCGGCAAGCCCGCGACGGCGGCCCCGCCGCAGCCGGCAGCACCGCCGGACGAGACGCCGCAGCCCGCGGCGGCGGACGAGATGCCGCAGCCGGAGATCCCGGAGGCGACGGAGGCGCCGCCGGAGGATCCCGAGCGCCCCGGGGAGCTCCTGGTGGCCTCGCCGGCCGCCGACGGCGACGAGGCGCTCCTGGTGGCCGAGGAGGAGGCGCCGCCGGTCGGCGACGACGTCGTGGCCGCGACCGACGAGCCGGAACAGGTCTCCGGGCAGGATCCGTTCCTGCTCGACGAGGATGACTCCGCCGGAGAGACCGCCGGAGCCGGGCCGTCCTCCTGGCGGACCAGGTGAGCCTGTCGGGCTCGATCCAGGAGACCCGCCCCTCGCGTGCGGACGCCGTGACATGGCTGATCGTCTACCTCTTCTTCCTCTACGCGATTCCGTCGCGGCTGGTGATCCCCGCGCTCGGCAGCGCCGGCGCCCCCTCGATGGTGGTCGGCCTGATCAGCTTCCTGGCCTGGGGCATGTACCAGCTCAGCCGGCCGCGGCCCGAGAGCGGCGACCTCCGCCCGCGCCCGGTGCGGCGCGCGCTGCTCGCGTTCCTGGTGTGCGTCTGCAT
>JAVHXR010000154.1:3763-6764 GCA_031119515.1 Propionicimonas sp. | reverse complement strand
GCCGCCTCTCCGCACGCCGCGTCGATCTTGCCGGGCAGTACCGAGTCGGCGTCGGACTGGGTTCCCTCCGGCTCGGCCGGGTAGGTCTGCCAGCGGGCTTCCTCGGGCGGCTGCGACATGGGCCCAGCCTAAGGAACCCACCTCCCCGCCCGCCACTCGGCGCGGTCGGGCCCGAGCAGACGCGCGCAGGCCCCCGGCGGCGATGGATCCGCATCGCGCGCGGGGGCCTGCGTCAACCTGCCGCCGGTCGGCGACAGGGGTCATCGTCCCGGCCCTGCCGGGTGCCGGGGACGGCGTCAGCGCGCCGCGGTGCCCTCGACGTAGTCGTCGTCGTGGGACTTCACCCACGCCATCAGGCCGCGGAGCTTGCGCCCGGTGGCCTCGATCGGGTGTGCCTCGCCGGCGGCGCGCAACGCCTTGAACTCCGGCGCGCCGGCGTCCTGGTCGTCGATGAAACGCTTCGCGAAGGCGCCGGACTGGATGTCGGCCAGGACGTCCTTCATGCGCTCCTTCACCGAGGCGTCGATCACCCGCGGCCCGGAGACGTAGTCGCCGTACTCGGCGGTGTCCGACACCGACCAGCGCTGCTTGGCGATGCCGCCCTCGTACATCAGGTCGACGATCAGCTTCAGCTCGTGCAGGCACTCGAAGTAGGCCACCTCCGGCTGGTAGCCGGCCTCGGTGAGCACCTCGAAACCTGCCTCGACGAGGGCGGACATGCCCCCGCAGAGGACGGCCTGCTCACCGAACAGGTCGGTCTCGGTCTCCTCGGTGAAGGTGGTCCTGATGCCGCCGGCGCGCAGCCCGCCGATCGCCTTGGCGTAGCTGAGGGCGAGGTCCCAGGCGTGGCCGGACTCGTCCGTCTCGACCGCGACGATGACCGGGACGCCCCGGCCCTCGGAGTACTCCCTGCGGACCAGGTGGCCCGGGCCCTTCGGTGCGACCATGCAGACGTCCACCCCGGCCGGGGGCTGGATGTAGCCGAACCTGATGTTGAACCCGTGGGCGAAGAACAGGGCGTCGCCGGCGACGAGGTTGGGCTCGATCGACTCGGCGTAGATGTGGCGCTGGTGCTGGTCCGGCGCGAGCACCATGATCAGGTCGGCCTCCTCGACCGCCTGGGCGACCGGGACGACCCGCAGGCCCTCGGCCTCGGCCTTCGCCCAGCTGGCCGAACCCTCCCGCAGCCCGACCCGGACGTCGACCCCGGAGTCGCGCAGCGACAGCGCGTGGGCATGACCCTGGCTGCCGTACCCGATCACCGCGACCTGGCGGCCCTGGATGACCGACAGGTCGGCGTCGGCGTCGTAGAACATCTGTGCCATCTTCTTCAATCCTCTTCTTGCGATCAGTGGGTGGTTCGTGGAATCGGGCGGGACTTCTCGATCTTGGCACGTTCGGTGAGCGAGCGGCTGCCGCGACCGAGGGCGACCAGGCCGGACTGGACGAGTTCGCGGACGCCGTAGGGCTGCAGCATCTCCAGCAGCGCGTCGAGCTTGTCCGGGGAGCCGGTCGCCTCGATCGTCATCGAGTCCTGGTGGACGTCCACCGTCTTGCCGCGGAACAGCTGGACGATCTCGATGATCTGGCTGCGGGTGGCCGGATCGGCGCGGACCTTGATCAGCACGAGCTCGCGACGCACCGCCTCGCCGTCGTTCAGCTCGACGATCTTCAGCACCTCGACCAGTTTGTTCAGCTGCTTGACGATCTGTTCCAGGATCTGCGGGGTGGGCGCCGCCACCTGGAGGGTGATCCGGGAGTACTCCGGCCGCTCGGTCGGCCCGACCGCGAGGGACTCGATGTTGTACCCCCGGCGGGCGAACAGCCCGGCGATCCGGGCCAGCACGCCCGGCTTGTTCTCGACCAGCACGCTCAGCGTGTGGGTGTTCACAGCTCCTCCTCTTCCCACGCCGGAGCCAGGTCCTTGGCGATCTTGATGTCGTCGTTGCTCGTCCCGGCGGCCACCATCGGCCACACCATGGCGTCCTTGTGCACCACGAACTCCACCACCACCGGCCGGTCGGTGACGGCCATGGCCTCGTTGATCACCCGGTCGACGTCCTCGGGGGTCTCCGCCCGCAGGCCGACCGCCCCCATCGCCTCGGCCAGCTTGGGGAAGTCCGGCACCCGCAAGGACTTCAGGTCGGTGTTGGAGTAGCGCTGCCCGTAGAACAGCGTCTGCCACTGCCTCACCATGCCGAGGCTCTGGTTGTTCATCACCGCGATCTTGATCGGGATCCCCTCCAGCGCGCAGGTGACGAGTTCCTGGTTCGTCATCTGGAAGCAGCCGTCGCCGTCGATGCCCCAGACGACCGCACCCGGCCTGCCGACCTGGGCGCCCATCGCGGCCGGGACGCAGTAGCCCATCGTGCCCGCTCCCCCGGAGTTCAGCCAGTGGCCGGGGCGCTCGTGCGGCAGCAGGTGGGCGGCCCACATCTGGTGCTGCCCGACGCCGGCGGCCCAGTACGCGTCCGGGCCGACGAGCTGGCCGAGCCGGTGGATGACGTACTCGGGGCTCAGCAGGCCCTCCTCGACGGGGCCGAGGTCGGGGGTGTACTTCTGCTTCAGGCTGGACAGGTACCGCACCCAGGCGGAGTAGTCGGGCAGGTCGGCCCCCCGCAGCAGGATGTTCAGCTCCTCGATCACCGTCTTGAGGTCGCCCACGATCGGCACGTCGGCGACCCGGTTCTTGGAGATCTCGGCGGGATCGATGTCGGCGTGGATCACCTTCGCCTCCGGGGCGAAGCTGGACAGCTTGCCGGTCACCCGGTCGTCGAACCGGGCGCCGAGGGTGATCAGCAGGTCGGCCCGCTGCAGCGCGCCGACCGCAGCCACCGTCCCGTGCATCCCCGGCATCCCCATGTGCAGCGGATCGCTGTCGGGGAAGGCACCGCGCGCCATCAGGGTGGTGATGACAGGGATCCGGGTGATCCGGGCCAGCTCCGCCAGTTGCTCGTGGGCACCCGCCTTGACCACCCCGCCGCCGACGTACAGCACCGGG
>JAVHXR010000154.1:0-3753 GCA_031119515.1 Propionicimonas sp. | reverse complement strand
GCTGGGAGGAGCCGATCAGCCTGGCGGCCTCCCGCAGTTGCTTCACATGCGGCTTGGTGGTGGGGCGGTAGCCCGGCAGGTCGAGCTCCTCGGGCCAGGTGAACGGCGCCGTCGTCGACAACGCGTCCTTGGCGATGTCGACCAGGACGGGGCCGGGCCGACCGCTCTGGGCGATGTGGAACGCGGCTGCGATCGCGTGCGGGATGTCCTCCGCCTTCGTGATCAGGAAGCTGTGCTTGGTGATCGGGAAGGTGATGCCGCGGATGTCGGCCTCCTGGAAGGCGTCGGTCCCGATCGAAGCCGACCCGACCTGGCCGGTGATCGCGACGATCGGCACCGAGTCCATGTAGGCGTCGGCGATCGCGGTCACGAGGTTGGTCGCCCCCGGCCCTGAGGTGGCCATGCAGACCCCGACCTTCCCGGTCACCATCGCGTACCCCTCGGCCGCGTGCCCGGCGCCCTGCTCGTGGCGGACCAGGATGTGGCGGATCAGCTTGGAGTCGAACAGCGGGTCGTAGGCCGGCAGGATCGCGCCGCCCGGGATCCCGAAGACGACCTCCACCCCCACCCGCTCCAGCGACTCGACCAGGGACTGCGCCCCCGTCAGCAGCTTCGGGGCGTCGAACGCCGCCGGCGGTGTCTCAACCTGGGTCATCTTCTGTCTTCCTTCCTGAGATGCGGGTCCTGTTCTGCTGCAACAAAAAACCCCCGCTGCCAAGGGCAGACGAGGGAGCGTGTCGATGAGCGGGGCTCAGGCGACACGCGGACTGACTACGAGGGCGAACAGGCGCACGGGTAAAGACTCCCGCGCTGACGAGCTGACTGTCAACCCGACGCGGCGATCGTTCGCATGCTGGTCAAGGCTCAACCTCAACCTTCGACTTCGCGCCCGCCGGGTTGTGGTCTGGGATGCGCTTTCTGAACGATGTTCAGGTCGTCCACAGTAAGGGGAAGCACTATGGCCACGACGTCAGCCCCGCCGCGCCGGTTTCTGGGGCGATGCCTCACGGCTGCCGCGACGACCGCCCTCGCGGTCGGCGTACTCGGCGCTGCGCCAACGCCTGCGGAGGCCGCGACCGAGCAGGTGACGGCCACGAACTCGACCCTCACGATCACCACCGCCGGGTGGGGTCACGGCCGCGGGATGTCGCAGTACGGCGCCCAGGCGGCCGCCAAGCAGGGGTTGTCGTACTCCAAGATCCTCGGCTTCTACTACCCCGGCACCAAGCTCGAGTCGCTGGGCAAGAACGACACCGTGAGGGTGTGGATCACCGCCGACACCGACAACAAGCTGCACGTCTACCCGGCCACCGGCCTGCGGGTGCGGGACTCGGCCGGCAAGACCTTCACCCTTCCGACCGGCAAGAACTACACCAAGTGGCGGATCTCCCGGTCGGGCTCCAAGCGGGTGCTGTACTACCGCGACGCCAAGGGGAAGTACCGCAAGTACACCAACTCGAAGTTCAAGCTCGACCCCAAGCGGGTGTGGTACTTCGACAACACCAAGACCGGGACGGTCAAGCTCTACCTCGCCTCCGGGAACCGGACCTACCGCGGGTCGCTGGCGCTGCGGTTCTACGGCTCCGGGGCGCGGACGGTCAACAACGTGAGCATGGAGAACTACCTGCGTTCGGTGGTGCCCTCCGAGATGCCCGCGTCCTGGAACGCCGAGGCGCTCAAGGCCCAGACGGTCGCCGCCCGCACCTACGCCGCCAGGTACCGCGCGAACCTCGGCGGCAAGCAGGTCTACGACATCTGCAACACCGCGGCATGCCAGGTCTACAAGGGCACGATGACCGAGTACTCCGCCTCCGACGCCGCCGTGAAGGCGACCGAGGGCAAGGTGCTGACCTACGACAAGAAGTACGCCTGGACCGAGTTCTCCTCCTCCAACGGGGGCTACTCGGTGAAGGGCTCGTACGCCTACATCAAGGCCCAGGAGGACCCGTACGACGCGTCCACCAACCAGGTCTGGTCGACCCCGGTGAAGACCTCGACGATCGAGAAGAAGTACACCAAGATCGGGACGCTGAAGTCGATCACGCTGGAGCGGGACGGCAAGGGCCGCTGGGGCGGCAGGGTGACCCAGGTCACGCTGACCGGCACCAAGGGCACCCAGAAGGTCAGCGGAACCTCCTTCAAGAGCGCACTCGGCCTGCGGGAGACGCTGATGACGATCTCCGGCGGACTGGCCACCAACAGCGGCAACTACACCCGCTGGCAGGCAGACTTCGGCGGGTCGAAGGGCGCCCTGCTCGGCGTCCCCGCCGGAACCGAGCAGGTCCGCTCCGGCGGCCTGTACGCACCGTTCGAGGGCGGGGCGCTGTGGTGGTCCAAGGCGACCGGGAGCCACCGGCTCTCGGCGGCGGCCAACGCCGCCTACCTCCAGGCCGGAGGGCCGGAGAAGTCGGGCCTCGGCTTCCCCAAGACCGACGAGTACGCCTTCACCAAGAAGATCGTCGACGACTTCACCCCCGCCACGAGGGTCGACTTCGAGGTCGGGATGATCCTGTGCAAGGCCAACGCCAAGGCCGCGACGGACTGCCTGGTCAGTCTCGGCTGACCCGGTCGGCGATCACCGCGGCGATCGGCATCGCCGCGGTGGCCGCCGGGGACGGCGCGTTGCAGACATGGAGCATCCGGGCGGTGCCCCGGAACAGGAACTCGTCGACCATCGCGCCGTCGGCGGTGCCCGCCTGCGCCCGGATCCCGGCCGGCTCGGGCAGCAGGTCGTCGGCGGTGAGTTCCGGGCAGTAGCGCTGCACCCGGCGCAGGTAGCCCGCCTTCACCAGTGAGTCGAACTGCTCGGCCAGCCCGGTGGACAGGTGTCGCGCGGCCAGCCGCCAGAAACCCGGGAAGGCGAGGTAGTCGGCGACGTCCGCCAGATCGACGGAGAGCCTGGGATAGCCCTCGCGGGCCAGCCCCAGGACGGCGTTCGGCCCCACCGTGATGCCGCCGTCGACGGTGAGCGTGAGGTGCACTCCGAGGAACGGCAGGGACGGATCCGGCACCGGGTAGATGAGCGTCGAGACCAGGCCGGCCCGCGCCGCCGGCAGCCGGTAGTACTCGCCGCGGAACGGGACGATCCGGAAGTCCTCGCCCAGGCCGGCCATCCTGGCCAGCCGGTCGGCCTGCAGCCCCGCGCACACCACCACCCGGCGGGCCAGGACGGGCTCGTCCGCGGCCAGCCGCACCGTCACCGCGTCGGCCCGCTCGTCGAACCCCGTCACGCGCGCCGACGTCCTCACCACTCCCCCGAGCCCGGCGATCTCGGTGGCCAGCGTCCGGCAAACCCGGGTGTAGTCGACGATCCCGGTCGACGGTGACCAGACCGCGGCGAGGCCGCGGACCCGCGGCTCACGCTCCGCCAGCTCGCCGGCGGGGACCCGCCGCAGGCTGATCCGGTTCGCGAGGCCACGCTCGTACAGGGCCTCCAGCCGCGGCAGTTCCTCAGGCTCGGTGGCGACGATCAGCTTGCCGGTGGTCCGGTGTGGGATCCCGTGGGTGTCGCAGAACTCCCGCGTCCAGCGCAATCCCTGCCGGCACAGCCTCGCCTTCAGCGAGCCGGGCGGGTAGTACAGCCCAGAGTGGATCACGCCGGAGTTGTGGCCGGTCTGGTGGCGGGCGACGTCCGCCTCCTTCTCGACCACCACCACCGATGTGCCGGGCCGGCGGCAGAGCAGGCTGTGCTCCGTCGCTAGCCCGACGATCCCGCCGCAGAGGACGCAGAAGTCGACCGGTGCGGTCACCGGG
>JAVHXR010000153.1:2383-6764 GCA_031119515.1 Propionicimonas sp. | reverse complement strand
GATGAACACCATCATGCCGAGCAGGAACGAGCCGCCGGGGGTCGAGGACCAGACCGACACCGCCACCAGGAAGCCGCCCAGCATGCCGAGCCCCGTCACCACCACCACGAAGGCGACGGTGTTGCGCACCACCCCCCAGAAGCCGGGGTCGGAGAACAGCTCGGCGTAGTTCGCCCAGCCGACGAACGACCAGCCCCGGTTCAGGGTCGCGGCAGTCACCTCGTGCAGGCTCATCCACCCGAGCTGGACGAGCGGCCAGAGCGCCATCACCCCGATCAGGACGGCGGCCGGCAGGGCGAACCACAACCGGCTCCGCCGGGGATCACCCCTGCCCGGGCCGGCCCCCGCCCGGAGTCCTCCGGGCAGGGGCCGGCCGTCGCGCCGGGGGGAGCCGGCCCGGTTCGCCACCGCCTGGCCGCCTGGCATCGAGGGTCAGGCCTTGAGCAGGGGGACCAGCTGGTCCATCAGCTCGCCGGCCAGGACGTCGGGAGCGCCCTGTCCCGCGATCGCCTTGCTCCAGTAGTTGCCCACCAGGTTCTCGACGTCGTTCACGCTCTTGGAAGGCACCTCGGGACTGGGCGAGGGCCGTCCCTGCTTCTGGACGATGTCGGCGAAGACGCTCAGGATCGGGTCACCGCTGATCTTCGACGAACTCGCCGCGTCCGCCCGGGCGGGGATCGAGCCGAACGCCTCCAGCAGGGTGAGCTGGCCGTCGACGGAGAAGAAGGTCTCCTTCAGGAAGTCCTGGGCGAGGTCCTTGTTCCTGGAGAAGGCGCCGACGTTCTGGACCTCGCCGCCGAGCAGCACGCCGCCCGAGGCGGTCAGGGGCAGCGGCGCGACGCCGTACTTGAAGGACGCCTGCTTGGCGGCGGCGATCTGCCAGTTCCCGTTCACGGCGAAGGCGGACGCCCCGGAGGCGAACTCCTGGAAGGGCACCACCTGGTCCCAGGTCGCCGCTTCCTTCGACAGGTAGCCGGCAGACACCCAGTCCTGGAGCATCCAGTAGGTGTCGGCCATCGGCGCGGCCTGCGGGTCGCCGTAGCCGAAGCCGGCCGAGGTGAACCACGGGAACCCCTGCCACTGGCTCTCCAGGCCCGGCTTCCCGGTCAGCGTGATCCCCTGGTGGCCGGCGTCCCTGGCCTTGGCCATCGTGGCCTCGAGGTCGGCCATGCTGGCCGGGACGGTGGCGCCGAGCTCGTCCAGCATGTCCTGGTTGTACCAGAGGCCGAGCAGGTTGACGTAGCCCTGCACGCCGTACAGCTTGCCGTCCACCTTCTGCATCACGCCGGCCGGGAACTCGTCCCTGTCGGCGTACCCGTCCCACCAGCCCTCCATCGGCTCGATGGCGCCGGCCTGGGCCAGCGGATAGGTGCCGGACGCGCCGAAGACCAGGACGTCGGGCCCGGTCTGCGCGCCGGCAGCGGTGACGGCCTTCGTGGTCATCTGCTCGACCGGGATGTACTGGAAGTCCACCTTCACCCCCGGGTGGGCAGCCAGGAACGGCTCTGCCATCTTCTTCAGGCCCTCCACCTGCCCGTCGGTGTTGTAGTAGTGCCAGACCGTCAACGTCGCTTCCTGGGCGGAGGGCCCGGGGTCGCCGCCGGCCGTACAGCCGGTCAACGCCAGTGCCACCGCCGCACCCAACGGCACCAGTCGCCAGACCGGTAGCCGACGATTGTGCTTCATTACACGTTCGCCCTTCTGTAGTGCCTACGTCAGCCGAACCGCGTTTCATCGATGAACTGCGGTTCCACGCCGGTCATCTTGCCGTCCGAAAACCCTTTCGTCAACACTCTTTCGGCGGAACCGCTCGTACCATCGGAGTGCTTGACATGCTTGCCCCGCGCACCTACCGTTCGATTTGTTTCACCGATGAAATGAGTGGAGTGAGAGGCATGCAGCCGTCAACGACATCCGGACCCGCGATCACCGAGGTCCGGTTCCGGCTGGACGGGGAGATCGGCACCGCCGACCGGCGGTTGTTCGGCTCGTTCGTCGAGCACGTCGGACGCGGGGTGTACGGCGGGCTGTTCGACCCCTCCGATCCCTCGGCGACACCAGAGGGCTTCCGCGGCGACGTGCTCGCCCTGGTCCGCGAGCTCGGCGTCACCGTGGTGCGCTACCCGGGCGGCAACTTCGTCTCTGGCTACGACTGGAAGGACGGCGTCGGGCCCAGGTCGAGCCGGCCCCGCCGGCTCGACCTGGCGTGGAAGTCGATCGAGACGAACGCCTTCGGCACCGACGAGTTCCTGGCATGGTGCCGCCGGGCCGGCGTCGAGCCGATGCTCGCCCTCAACCTCGGCCTGGGTGATGTCGGGTCGGCCCTCCAGCTCGTCGAGTACGTCAACCACCCCGGCGGCACCGCCCTGTCGGACGCCAGGGCGCGCAACGGCAGCCCGGAACCCGGCGACGTCCGGCTCTGGTGCCTGGGCAACGAGATGGACGGGCCGTGGCAGCTCGGCCACCGCTCGGCCGAGCAGTACGGCGACATCGCACGGGCGACCGCGAGTGCGCTGCGGATGTTCGACGAGGACCTCGAACTGGTGGCGGTCGGCAGCTCCCACGCCGAGATGCCGACCTTCGGGACCTGGGACCGCACGGTGCTCGCCCGAACCGCGGGCCTGGTCGACCTGTTGTCGTGCCACATCTACTTCTTCGATGACGGCGACCTGGCGGCGTTCCTGCGCTCGGCGGAGAAGCTGGACGCCTTCCTGGCCACCATCGCCGGCATCGTCGACGAGGCGAACCGCGCCCACCCCGACGGACGACGGGTGCGCGTGAGCCTCGACGAGTGGAACGTCTGGGACTTCCGGGTCCACGACGCGCTCAAACCCGGGCTGGCATTCGCCGAGGCACCCCGGCTGCTCGAACAGGAGTACACCCTGGCCGACGCGGTGGTCGTCGGGACGCTGCTGCAGACCATCCTGGCCCACGCCGACACCGTGGCGGTGGCCGCCCTGGCGCAGCTGGTGAACGCGATCGGGGTGATCCGCACCGAACCCGGCCGCCCGGCCTGGCGGCAGCCGACCTTCCACCCCTTCGCGCTGGCGTCGCGCTCTGCCGGCCACACCGTGGTGAGGACGGCAGCCGATGCGCCCGGCGGCGCCCTGGCCACGGTCACGGTGGCACCCGAGCTGGACGCGGTGCGGGTCTACCTCGCCAACCGCGACCTCGAGCACCCGGCGCGGGTCGAGGTGGACCTCGCCGGGTTCGCCCCGGCCGCGGCGACGGCCGTCTGCCTGTGGGGAGACGACCCCGCGGCGACCAACACCGTGGACTCCCCCTCCCGGGTGGCGCCCCGCCCGCTCCCCGCAGAACTGACCGGCGACCTTCTGGCGGTCACGCTGCCACCGCTGTCCTGGGCGGCGGTCGAGGTCACCTGCCGGCCGGCCGGGCGGTAGCGCGATGGCACGGGCCGCGAACGTCACCATGGCCGATGTCGGCGAGCGCGCCGGCGTGACGGCGCGCACCGTCTCGAACGTGCTGTCGGGCCATCCCTCGGTCCGTCCTGAGACCCGCGAACGGGTACTCCGGGCGGTCACCGAGCTGGGCTACCGGATGAACACCTCGGCCCGCAGCCTGCGCACCGGGCGCACCGGCTCGATCACGCTCGCGATCCCCGACCTCGGCATCGAGTACTTCTCCGACCTCGCCCGGCGGATCATGGCGCACGCCGAGCGGCACGCCTGGGCGGTCGTGATCGAGCAGACCGGGGCGCGCCGCGAGAGCGAGGTCGCGATCCTCTCCGGCGCCCAGCGCCAGCACTCCGACGGCCTGATCTTCCAGCCCCACGCGCTCGGCCCCGGCGACGAGCGGTACCTGACCGGCAACGACCGGCTGGTGATCCTGGGCGACAGGATCTTCAACGGCCCGGTCGACCACGTCACGATGGCCAACACCGAGGCCGCCCGGATCGCCACCCAGTACCTGGTCGACCGCGGCCACCGGAGGATCGCGGCGATCGGCGTCAACCCGCGGGTCAGCACGGTGAGCGCCGCCTCGCTGCGGCTGGAGGGCTACGCGGCCGCCCTCGCCGGCGCCGGACTGCCGCTGCGCGAGGACTACCAGGTGATCGCCGAGGAGTGGCACCTGCGCGACGGCGCGAACGGGATGGCCCAGCTGCTCGCCCTGCCCGAGCCGCCCGAGGCGGTCTTCTGCTTCAACGACACCCTCGCCTTCGGTGCCCTCCACACCCTGGCCAGCCACGGCCTGAGCGCCCCGGAGGACGTCGCGGTGATCGGTTTCGACAATGTCCCGATGTCGGAGTTCGCCGTCCCCGCGCTGACCACCATCGACCCCGGCACCGACCAGATCGCCAAGCAGGCCGTCGACCTGCTCGCCGCCCGGGTCGCCGGGCGCCAGTCCCCGCCGGCCGAGGTCG
>JAVHXR010000153.1:0-2373 GCA_031119515.1 Propionicimonas sp. | reverse complement strand
GCACCACCACACCGGCCTCGGAACCGCTGTGCCGGGAACGGCGGCGCGGCCCGACCACCGGGACGTCTTCGGTGCCGAGCTCGGCGACCTCCTCCACCCCGCCCTCGACCGCGATCAGGCGCTGCACCACGGACTGCGCGCTGATCGTCCGGCGCTCGGCCTGAGCACCGGCCGCGCTCAGCCGCCGAAGACCGGAGCCAACTCCGCCCAGTCCCGGGCCCGGACGAACACCGGGACACGGTGCCGCGGGGTCTCGACCCGCCGCACCGCCGGGCCGGCGACGCCCCGGCCGCTCCAGGCGTCGACCCACTCCCCGTCCGGCAGGTAGACCGGCCAGTCCGCGACCCCGGGCGCCAGCACCGGGGCGACCAGGATCGAGTCGCCCAGCGTCCACTGGATCGGGTGCTCCCAGACCGCCGGGTCGTCGGGGTGGTCGAAGAACAGCGGGCGCAGCAGCGGCCGGCTGGTGGTGACCGACCGCCGGGCCTGGGCGACCAGGTACGGCAGGAGCCGCTCCCGAAGCGCGACGATCTCCCGCACCTCGTCGATCACGGCAGGGTCGTCGCCCTGCTCGGCGATGTTCCACGGCGTCCGGTCCCGCGACGGCGTCCGGTGGTGGTTGAACTCCGAGTGGTACTGCATCAGCGGGACGAACGCGCTCGCCGCCATCGCCCGGACGTACAACTCGGGGTCGGGCACCGGGCCGGAAAAGCCGGCCACGTCCCAGCCCCAGTAGACGATGCCGCTGGCGGCCGCGTTCAGCCCGGCCAGCATCGACCACGCGAACCCCTGCCAGGTCGAGTTCTCGTCCCCGGCCCAGAACGCCCCGTGGGCCTGCGAGCCGGTGAACCCGGCCCGGCTGAACGTCACCGGGGGCTTGCCGCAGGATTCCAGCAGCCGGCCGAACGCCGCGGCGTAGGCGACCGGGTAGGTGTTGTTCTTCGCGTCGCCGCGCCCGCCGTCGAGGTAGACCAGCTCGTCGCCCCAGGCGTGCTCGCCGCCGTCGGTCTTGAAGCCGTCGACACCGACCTCCTCCACCAGGTAGCGGCGCTTGGCCGTCCACCACTCCGCCGCCGCCGGATCGGTCAGGTCGGGCATCAGCCCGAGCGGGAACCACCACCCGCGGTTGCGGTAGGGGCGCAGCCGTCGGTCGGCGCCCGGCTCGCGGACCAGCACGCCGTCCCGGACCGCCGTGGTGGCGTCGAGCTTCGCCTGGCCGGAGGGATGCGGCCGCATCTTGACCAGCGGGATCTGCCACAGGTGCAGCCTGACCCCCTGGTCGTGCATCCGGTCGGCCATCCCCTTCGGGTCCGGCCAGGCGCCGTCCGGCGGGAACGTGAAGTCGGCCAGCCGGGCCGGGGAACCGTCCTGACGGAGCCGGGGGCGGGCGTCGCGGAACATCGTGAAGCTGCTCTCGTCGCTCCAGGCCTCGATCACGAGGTTACCGATCGGGATCCGGTGCTCGGCGTGCAGCCGCAACTGGCGCTCGACCTCGCGCTGGGTGTTCCACTCGTTGCCACTGGCCCACAGCCGGAACACCCACTCGGGCAGCTCCTGCGGCCGGCCCACCTCGCCGAGGAAGGCGTCGAGCACCTGCGTCGGCGTGCCCCCGTAGAGCGCAAGCCCGAGTGCCGGACCGGCGCCGGTCGCGACGTCCACCGCCGCCTCGACGACGAGCCGGTCGGCAGCGGCAGCACCGACGTCGAACCACACCCGCCGGGAGGTGCGGACGTGGAACCCCCACCCGGCGCCGCCGACGACGTGGGCGAACGGCATCGGCAGGTAGGTGCGGCGATGCGCGCCCTGGCTCTTGTACTGCTCGAACACCATCGAGTCCAGCGCGAGCCCGCGCTGGTCGAGGGTGTCGAACCGCTCGCCGAAGCCCGCCACCCGCTCCCCCGGCTCGAGCGGAAGCGCGAACCGGACCCGGTGCAGCCGCCGGCCGTCGCCCAGCACCTCGATCGAGCCCGGCACGACGGCGACCGCCGCGCCGGTGACCGCGAGGACGTCGGCCGCCGCGTCCTGCCAGGTCGCGGCGTGGACGCCGTACCAGCGGGTCGTGCGCTCCCCGTCCGGCCCCGAGCCGACGAAGCGATAGCGCAACGCGCCCGCTGGCGCGGTCAGCTCCACCTGCCAGCCGGCCGGCTGCCGGGCCTGCCGGGCCTGGGCGGAGGCCAGGTGGCCGCCGTCGACCTGCTGGCCGCGGGTGGATCGCTGGACGGGAGCGAGCGGGTGGGACGTGGTGGGGCCGCCGTCGACCGCCAGCTCGAGGCGGACGGCGGTGAGGTCTCCGGAGGTGCGCACCCCGAGCCGAAGCGGCTCGCCGGCGACCGGGACGACCGGCCAGCGCTGCTCGGTGTCGGGGGCGTACGG
>JAVHXR010000152.1 GCA_031119515.1 Propionicimonas sp. | reverse complement strand
CCGGCGGCGAATTCGAGGCGGCAGGCCTGTTTGCTCGGGCGGCGGAGCGCGGCTGCGGGGTGGGGACTCACCAGCACCGTGTCGCACCCTGGGGTGGCGCCGACCAGCCTGCTCGCAGCCAGGCCGGAGATCGGGCGGGACGCCGACACCAACGGGGTCCGGCTGATCCGGTGGCTCTCCGCACGCGGCATCCTGGTGGGCACCCCGCAGAGCGCGGCCGAGCCGGCGCTGCTGGCTGCCACCGCGCCGGCCGCGGGTGAGGGCGACCTCTACGGGCCGGGATGGCCGGGCCACCTCGGCGGCCCTGCCGTCCGGCAGCCGGCGTGGGCCTCGTTGCGGAGCGCCGGCGACGCCGCGCGGCTCTGGTCGCTCTCGGAGCGGCTCACCGGGGTGACGTTCGGCTGAAGCCCGGCGCCCGACGGCACCGAGGCACTGCGCGAGGTGACGCCGCCACGCGACGTCCGGTATGGGACACTGAGCGCACGAAAGGCCCGAGCAACTTCAGATGACGGAGACGGCGTGAGCGCCCAGGACGACGCGGCCAGCCCCACGCGGGCGACCCGCAACACGACGCTGGCTGAGGTGGCGGAGCGGGCCGGTGTGAGTCTCAAGACTGCCTCCCGGGTGTTCAACGGCGAGCCCTACGTCGCCGAGGCGACCCGGGCCAGGGTGGAGGCTGCGGCCGCGGACCTCGGCTTCCGGCTCAACCAGCAGGCCAGCATGCTGCGCAAGGGCATCGTGTCCTCCGAGCTCGCGCTGATCGTCGGGGACCTGACGAACCCGTTCTACGCCGGCCTGGCGAAGGGGATGGAGAGCTCGCTGCGGGAACGCGGCCTCTACCTCACCCTGGCCAGCTCCGACGAGGACGAGGCGGAGGAGCGCCGCCTGCTGTCCGAGTTCGCCCGGCGCAACGTGCTGGGCGTGGCGCTGGTGTCGACCCTGGCTGACCACAGCTTCCTCGAGGAACTCGGCCGGCGCGGCATCGGGCTTGTCCTGGTCGACCGTCCGCCGATCGGGCTGGACGCCGACAGCGTGGTGCTCGACAACTTCGGCGGCGGCTATGCGGCCACCCGGCACCTGCTCGACCACGGTCACCGCCGGATCGACTTCATCGGCGACTACCGGCGGCTGCCCACCCACCTCGACCGGGTGCGCGGCTTCGTCGCTGCGATGTCCGAGGCCGGCCTGCCCGACCCGCAGGCGCGGATCCACGACGGCGCGCACGGGGCGTCCGCGGCGAGCGCGCTGGCCGGGCGCCTGCTGAGCGGCCCGGATGCGCCGACGGCGATCCTCGCGGGCAACAACCGGGTCTGCCTCGGCGTTCTCGAGGCGGTCTCGGCGGTCGCCCCGCAGACCGCCGTGATCGGTTTCGACCGCCCCGAGTTCGCGCCGCTGCTGAAGGTCACCACCTCCTGGCACAGTCCCGAGCACATGGGTCAGGTCGCCGCTGAGCTCCTTCTCGCCCCCCGGCCGGCCAGTCAGCTGCCGCGCCACGTGGTGCTGCCGATGAGCATCTCGGCGGCCGGTTCGGGCGAGCGCCCGCCGGCGTGAACCCCGGCCCGCAGGGCCCATTGACGACGTTGTCATAGGAGCTCTAGGATCTGCTCGGTTGACAACGCTGTCATGCGGTCAGCCGTGGGGCCCAGCCCCGGACAAAGGTGTTCTCAGGTTTGGAGTTCAGTCGTGGTCAGTCCGCGCCCAGCGCACAGCCGTGTCTCCCGCGTCGCCGCCGCGACGCTGGTGTCGTCCCTCATCCTCAGCCCGCTCAGTGGCCTGGCCCTCGCCACCCCGGCGAACGCGGCCGACCCGGGCGGCTCCTTCCGTTCCTCCTTCGAGACCACCGACGCCGCGGCGCTGGACTCGAAGGCGTACGCCCCCTCCGTGAACGTCGCGGGGAAGAAGTTCGGCCCCGGCAGCCTGCTCGGCTACCTCGATGCGGTCACCGCCTCGGGTGAGAACGCGCCGAACGAGCCGGCGACCGCCGCCGCGGACGGAGCGAGCTCGACCAAGTGGCTGGTCAAGACCACCACGGCGTGGCTGCGCTACCACCTCTCGGTGCCCTCGGTGGTGAAGGCCTACCGGCTCACCTCCGCCAACGACGACTCCACGCGTGACCCGAAGAACTGGACCGTGGACGGCTCCAACGACGGCAGCACCTGGACCACGCTCGACACCCGCACCAGCCAGACCTTCCCCAGCCGGCTGACTACCTACAGCTTCACCGTCGACAACACCACCGCTTACAGCTACTACCGGCTGAACATCACAGCCAACAGCGGCGCGAGCATGATCCAGCTGGCCGACTGGGAGATCACCGATGGCAGCGACAACCCGTCCGGGCCGACCCCGCTGATCATCAAGACCGGCAGCGGCCCGATCTCGGCACCGACCGCCAAGACCTCGGTCGGCTTCACCGGGGTCAAGTCGCTGCAGTACGTCGGCTCGCACCTCGCCGCCGGTGACGCGACCGCGTCCAGCACCCTCTACGAGGGCCTGAACATCCCGATCGGGTCCGCGACCGCGCTGTCCTACCAGATCTTCCCGATCCTGGAGACCACCGACCTGAAGTACCCGGCCACCTACACCGCCGTCGACCTCGAACTCAGCGACGGCACCACGACCTCGCTGATGTCGGCCGATGACGACCTGGTCGACCAGTACGGCTTCGGCGTCACCGCTCGTGACCACGGACGGGAGGAGGCCTTCTACGGCTCCCAGTGGAACCGGGTCACCGTCGACCTCGGCAGTCTCGCCGGCAAGACCATCACCAAGGTGCTGCTGAGCTACGACAACCCCGACGGCTCGGCGACCACCACCTTCTCCGGCTGGCTGGACGACATCACGATCGCCGACGCGACCCCGATCGACGCCAGCAGCCTGACCCACTACGTCGACACCCGGCGCGGCACGAACGCGAACTCGTCCTTCTCCCGCGGCAACAACATCCCCGCCACCGCGGTGCCCAACGGGTTCAACTTCTTCACCCCGATGACGAACGCCACCTCGGACTCGTGGCTGTACGCCTACCACCAGTCGAACAACAGCGACAACAAGCCGACCCTGCAGGGGATCGGGATCTCGCACGAGCCCAGCCCCTGGATGGGCGACCGCGAGCAACTCGCCGTGATGCCGACCCTCGACACCGCCCAGCCCAACGGCACGCCGTCGAACCGCGCGCTGGCGTTCACCCACAACAACGAGATCGCGCAGCCCGACCTGTACTCGGTGACCTTCGACAAGGGGATCAAGGCCGAGGTCACCCCGACCGACCACGCCGGCATCTACCGCTTCACCTTCCCCGATGCCACCGGCGGCTCCGTGATGGTGGACAAGACCACCAGTGGCCAGAGCTCCAACCTGGCGATCTCGGCCTCGGGTGAGCTGACCGGCTGGACCGACGGCGGCAGCGGGCTCTCGGCGGGCAACAGCCGGATGTTCGTGTACGGCACGTTCAGCCAGGCCCCGACCGCGGTCGGCATGGCGTCCTCCCGGACGACCGCCGCCTACGGCCGGTTCGCCACCCAGAACCTCGAACTGCGGATCGCTACCTCGTTCATCTCGCTGGCGCAGGCCCAGAAGAACCTCGCCCTCGAGGTCGCCGACACCAGCTTCGAGGACGTCCGCGCCGCCGCCCGGGACGCCTGGAACGACCGCCTGGCCGCCATCGAGGTGCCCAACGCGACCCAGGCCCAGAAGGTCACGCTCTACTCCAACCTGTACCGGCTCAGCCTCTACCCGAACTCGCAGTCGGAGAACACCGGCAGTGCCGACGCCCCGGCGTGGAAGTACGCCAGCCCGGTGAACGACAAGACCGGAAACGCCACCGACACCGACACCAACGCGGCGGTCCGTGACGGCAAGATCTACGTCAACAACGGGTTCTGGGACACCTACCGCACGGCCTGGCCGCTGTACTAGTTCCTATACCCGGACTACGCCGAGGAACTGGTCAACGGTTTCGTCGAGCAGTACCGCGCCGGCGGCTGGATCGCCCGGTGGTCGTCCCCCGGCTACGCCAACCTGATGACCGGCACCAGCTCGGACGCATCCTTCGCCGAGTCCTACATCGCCGGTGCGATCTCCACCGACCTCGCGCTGGAGGCCTACGACGCGGCTGTCCGCAACGCCACCGTGCTGCCGACCAGTGACTCCGTCGGGCGGAAGGGGCTGGACACCTCCCAGTTCCTGGGCTACACCAGCACGGCGACGGGCGAGAGCGTGTCGTGGGGCCTGGAGGGCTACATCAACGACTACGCGATCGGCAAGATGGCCGAGAAGCTCGCGGCCGATCCGGAGACCCCGGCGGCGCGGGTCGGCCAGCTCAAGGAGGAGGCGACCTACTTCCTCAAGCGTTCCGACGACGCGGTGAACGCCTTCGACTCCGCGATCGGGTTCTTCCAGGGACGAAGCGCCGCCGGCGACTTCTCCAAGAGCCCGGCCAGCTACGACCCGACCTCGTGGGGCGGCGACTACACCGAGACCAACGGCTGGAACTTCGCCTTCCACATGCCGCAGGACGTCGACGGCCTGGCTGCCCTCTACGGCGGGCAGGACGGCCTGATCGAGAAGCTGGAGACCTTCTTCACCACGCAGGAGACCGGTACCTACGGCATCCACGAGGCCAAGGAGGCCCGGGACGTGCGGATCGGCCAGTTCGGGATGAGCAACCAGGTCTCGCACCACATCCCGTACATCGCGGCGGCGGCCGGTGAGCCGTCCCTCACCCAGGAGGTGGTCCGCGAGGTACTGCAGCGGCTCTTCGTGGGCAGCGAGAACGGCCAGGGCTACCCCGGCGACGAGGACAACGGCGAGATGTCCAGCTGGTACATCTTCTCCGCGCTCGGCTTCTACCCGCTCGCGCTCGGCTCCGACGACTACGTCATCGGTTCGCCGCTGTTCGACAAGGCGATCGTGCACCGTGGCGACGACACGCTCACGGTGGTGGCCGACGGCAACACCAAGGCGACGCCCTACGTGTCCGGCGTGAAGCTGGACGGCAGCGCGCAGGACTCGGTGTTCCTGGCCAAGGCCGACCTCTCCGGCGACCACACGCTCACCTTCCAGATGAGCGACGACGCCAGCAACTGGGGGTCCACCCCGGACTCCGCCGCGACCCGCACGCCGCTGGTCGACGCCACCTCCGAGCCCGGGTCGGTGCTCGCGGCGACCGAGACCGCCGGCGTCTCCGCGCTGGCCGACAACAACTCGCGCACCGCGGTGACCCTGGCTGCCGAGGCGGCCGAGCTGGTCTGGACCAGCACCAGCGGGCCGGTGCAGGTGGCCACCTACACCCTCACCAACGGTTCCTCGGGGAGTGCGCCGGCCAGCTGGAAGCTCGAGGGCTCCAACGATGGCTCCGCGTGGACCACGGTGGACGAGCGGTCCGACCAGGAGTTCACCTGGAAGACCCAGACCCGGCCGTTCAGCGTGGCCGAGCCCGGGCTCTACCTGCGCTACCGGCTGGCGATCTCCAGCACGTCGGACGGCGGGGCCGCCCGGCTGGCGGAGATCGAGCTGCTGGCCGACCCCACCAGCCAGGGCGACCTGGAGATCCATGCCCAGAGCGGCACGGCCAGGACCGGCGTCGCGTACGCCGGGGCCTACGCGGTGGTGCGGGGCGGCAGCACGGACGCGTCCGACTACCAGGCGACCGTCGACTTCCTGGACGGCGAGGGGCCGCAGGCGGCCACGGTCTCGTCCGCCCGGCTCGGCGGCGTGCAGGTGAAGCTGCCGCACACCTTCGCAGCGGCGGGTTCCTACCCGATCGTGGTCGCGGTGGCATACGCCGACGGCTCCGACGTCGTGAACCTCGCCGTCAACGGCCTGGTCGCGGTGACGACCGGCAGGACCTTCGCCGACGCGCTCGACTCGGCCTGCCTGACCACCCCGGGCACCGCCGTCGACTGTGACGGGAACGGCTACGGTCTCTCCAAGACCGCGCTCGCCGCCGCAGGGTTCACCCAGGGCAGCCGGACCCCGCTCGCCGGGACCGACCTGACCTTCGTGGCGCCGGTGATCGCGGACGGCCAGGCCGACAACGCTTCCGCGAACGGCCAGGTGATCCGGCTCGACACCGGAGCCGGTGCCCAGCAGCTGGCGTTCGTCGGCTTCGGCAACGAGGGCAGCCAGAGCGGCACGGGCACGATCACCTACGCCGACGGCAGCACCCAGCAGGTCACCATCGCCTTCGGCGACTGGGTCGGCGCTTCCAGTTCCCCGATCTCGGGCAACACGGTCGTCGCCAAGGTCTCCGGCCGGCTCCAGGGCACCAGCGGCTCCGACAGCAAGGCGACCGCGATCTACGCCACCACCCCGATCGACCTCAAGCAGGACACGGCCGCTCTGACCCTGACCCTGCCCGACCTCGACCGGACCGTGAAGCAGGGCCAGCTCCACGTCTTCGCGATCGCGGACGACGGCGATCACTCGGCCGCCGTCGAGGCGCTCAAGGTGACCGCGGGGACGCTGGACGAGCAGGTCGTCGGCCGTGAGGTCTCCGCCGCGCTCGCCGCCGTGACCGGAGGCCTGTCGGCCAAGGTGGCGACGGTCTACTGGGGCGACGGGACCCCGACCGACATCGCGGAGGTCACCGACGGTGCCGTGCAGGGGAGCCACACCTACCTGGTGGCCGGCGACTACACCGCGATCGTGACCGTCGACGACGGCAGCGTGAGCAGGGCCGTCGAGGTCCCGGTCACGGTCGTCCCGGCCTACCAGACCGCGATCGAGCTCTCCAGCGGGACGGCTCACGGCGGCAGCGCCGTGGCAGTGACCGGCACCGGCTT
>JAVHXR010000151.1 GCA_031119515.1 Propionicimonas sp. | reverse complement strand
CGGTCACGATCTGGGTGGTGCTGGCCTGCGCGGCCTTGGCGTCGATCAGGACGCCGCGGTTGCCGGGCCGCTGGGTCTGGTGGCCGAGGATGACGTTCTCCCACAGCGGCGCCTCGAGCAGCAACCCGTGGCGGTGGCGGTCCTCGGGGATGAACCCCACGCCCGCCTCGCGCACCTGCCGGGTGTCCCAGCTGGTGATGTCCTCGCCGTTGAGCAGGATCGCGCCGACGGTCGGCCTGCGCATCCCCATCACGACGTCGACGAGCTGCGCCTGGCCGTTGCCCTCGACCCCTGCGATCCCGACCACCTCGCCGGCATGGATCACGAGGTCGATCCCGTCCAGCTGCCGGGGGCCACCGTCGGAGTCGAGGCCGACCCCGCGGAACTCGAGCACGGCGTCCTCGGTGACGGTGGACTCCTCGGTGGCCGGGGTGGGCAGTTCGGAGCCGACCATCAGTTCGGCGAGCTGGCGGGCGGTGACCTGCCCGGGGTCGACCGCCGCGACCGTGGTGCCGCGCCGGATGACCGTGATGTCGTCGGCGACGCTGAGCACCTCGTCGAGCTTGTGGGAGATGAAGATGACGGTCAGCCCCTCGGCCTTGAGCTCCCTGAGGTGGCCGAACAGCTCGTTGACCTCCTGCGGCACGAGCACGGCGGTGGGCTCGTCGAGGATCAGGATGCGGGCGCCCCGGTAGAGCACCTTCAGGATCTCGATCCGCTGCCGGTCGCCCACCCCGAGGTCGGCGACCAGCACGTCGGGGTCGACCGGCATGCCGTACTCGCGTCCGATCTCGCGGATCTTGCGGCGGGCGCGCTCGCCGATGCCGTGGAGCTTCTCCGCCCCCAGCACGACGTTCTCGAGCACGGTCAGGTTGTCGGCCAGCATGAAGTGCTGGAAGACCATGCCGATGCCGGCCTCGATGGCGACCTGCGCGCTGGTCAGCTGGGTCTCGGTGCCGTTGACCCGGATCGTGCCCTCGTCCGGCGGCTGGACACCGTAGAGGATCTTCATCAGCGTCGATTTCCCGGCACCGTTCTCGCCGACGATCGCGTGGATCGTCCCCCGCCGCACGGCGAGCGAGATGTCACGGTTGGCGACCACGCCCGGGAACCGTTTCGTGATGCCCTGCAGCTCGACGGCCAACGGTTCGCTCGCGGTCACCTCGGCACTCGACATGGACGTTCTCCCTTGTCGTCCTCCCGCCTCGCGAGAGGTGTGACGGCACTCTAGTGGCAAATCGACTCCCCCGGGTGACGGCCTCTGGCCGCACCCCGGGGGAGTCGGAAAGGTGACGGCGGTGGGTGAATCACCCACCGCCGTCCGGAGATCAGCCGACCGTGGTCGGAACGACGATCGAGCCGTCGATGATCTGCTGCTTGTACTCCTCCAGCTGGCTGGCGATGTCGTCGATGTGCCCACCGGTGGTGGAGTAGCCGACGCCCTCGGCCTTCAGGTCGAAGACCGTCGGGCCAGCGGCGAAGCTGCCGTCGTGGATCGACTTGATGAAGGTGTACACACCGGTGTCGACCCGCTTGAGCATCGAGGTGAGGATGACGTCACGCACGTCCTCGGCCGCGGTCAGGGCCTGGTCGGAGTCGACGCCGATCGCCCAGCCACCGGCCGCCTTGGCGGCGGTGAAGACGCCCGCGCCGGAACCGCCGGCAGCGTGGTAGACGACGTCCGCGCCGGCCTGGAACATGCCGTCGGCAGCGGTCTTGCCCTTGGCCGGGTCACCGAAACCGCTGAAGTCCGGCGGCTGGGTGAGGTAGGTCGAGTCGATCTTGATGTCCGGCTTGACGGCCTTCGCGCCGGCCTCGTAGCCCGCCTGGAACTTCTTGATCAGGTCGGTCTCGACACCGCCGACGAAGCCGATGTGGCCGGACTCGGACTTGAGCGCCGCGGCCGCACCGACCAGGAAGGAACCCTCCTGCTCGGCGAACACGATGTTCATGATGTTGTCGCCGGTGGAGGCCTCGGAGGCGTCGTCCACGATCGCGAACTTGACGTCGGGGTTGGCCTTGGCGACCTCGCCGACGGAGGCGGCGTAGGCGAAGCCGACCGCCACGATGTTGTTGTAGCCGGCGTCGATCAGCTGCTGCAGCCGCTCGGCGCGGGCCGACTCGGCCTCACCGGCGACGGCGGCGACATCGGTCGTCTCGACGCCGAACTCGGCGGCGGCCTTGTCCAGGCCGGCGGCGGCGGAGTCGTTGAACGACTGGTCGCCACGACCGCCGACGTCGTAGGCCATACCGACCTTCACGGCCTCCTCGGCGGGAGCGCTGGTCGTAGCGGAATCGGTGGGCTGCGGGGAAGCGGTAGGTGTGCTCGCGCAGCCGGCCAGTGTCAAGGTGGCGGCGGTGGCTGCCGCGATCGCGATCTTCATCACCTGTCGCACAAGTGTCTCCTTATATGGAACGAGAGGTGCGGGGTCGTGCCCCGCCGCGCTTGACTCTATCCCTCGGCGCACCGGGCCACACACCGATGACGGCCACCCGGGCGAACCGTTACCCAAAAGTAAACTCCGCGGGACCAGACGCCGGCCCCGGCGGTCGCAAGCCGGCCCGACCGGACCAGGCGCGCGGGCCATCCACCCGGTCCCCCGGGCCGACCAGTTCGTGCCCGGCCCCGGCCGGGGGCGGTCCGGAGGGCCACGTACTACGATTCGTAGTATGAATCTGGAGCTGCTCGCCCTCGACGCCGAGGCCGCCGTCACGAACCCCGCCACCGGGTACGGGCAGAAGCTTCGCCAACTCGCCGCCGTGGCGACCTCAGCGCTGCCCTACCCGGCGCTGTCGCCGGAGTGCCGGCGGGCCCTGGACGAGCGGGTGATCTGCGACATGTACGAGGGCCACCGCCCCTACACCCCGCGCTACGTCCTGCCCGACTACGCCAGGGCGCTGCGCGACGGGATCCGGCACCTCGAACTCGAGCCGCCGGCCGACCTCGACGACGCGCTGAGCTTCCTCACCATCCTGTACGGCCACGTCCCCTCGGTGACCACCTACCCGGTCTACCTCGGCGACCTCGACTCGCTGCTCGAGCCGTACGTTCCGGCCGACCTCTGCGACGAGGAGCTCGACCGGAAGCTGCGTCGGTTCTGGATCCAGCTCGACCGGCTGCTGCCGGACGCGTTCGTCCACGCCAACCTCGGCCCGCGCGACGGCCGGGTGGTGCGCTCGATCCTGCGGGTGGAGCGCTCGTTGCGCCAGGTCGTCCCGAACCTGACGCTCAAGGTCGACCCCGACCTCACCCCGGCCGACCTGGTCTCCGACGCCGTCCGGACGGTCTTCGTCACCGGCAAGCCGCACTTCGCCAACCACCAGATGATGGTCGCCGACCACGGCGAACGGTACGCCGTGGTGAGTTGCTACAACTCCCTGAAGATCGGCGGCGGCGCGCACTCCCTGGTGCGCCTGAACCTCAAGGAGGCCGTGCTGCGCCACGACGGCGACGCCGCGAGCTTCCTCGCCGACGCGCTGCCGCGCTGGGTGGAGCTCACCTGCGAGCTCGGCGAGGCGAGGATCCGGTCGCTGGTCGAGCAGCAGGGCTTTTTCGACCACCACTTCCTGGCCACCGAGGGCCTCGTCGAACTCGACCGGTTCTCCCTGATGTTCGGGCTCTTCGGGATGGCGGAGGCGACCAACCTGCTGGCCGCCCGCGAGGGCGGCGCCCCCGTCCGCTACGGCTACGACGAGCGCGCGAACTCCCTGGCGGTCTCGATCACCGCCCGGGTCGCCGCGTTGGTGGCCGCACGTCCGCTGCCGTACTGCGACGGCGGTGCCGGGGTGGCCTACCTGCACGCCCAGAGCGGGATCGACCTCGACCTCGAGGTCACCGCCGGCACCCGGATCCCGGTCGGTGACGAGCCCGGCATGCGCGAGCACATCGCGGTCTGCGCCCCGCACCACCGGTTCTTCGCCGCCGGCATCTCCGACGTCTTCCACGTCGACGACACCGCGGTCGGCAACCCGCAGGCGATGGTCGACATCATCCGCGGCGCCTTCGCGGTCGGGATGCGCGACTTCACCTTCAACCTGGATTCCAACGAGTTCATCAGGATCACCGGCTACCTGGTGCGCAAGTCCGACCTGGTCGGGATCGGGGAGCACGGCGCCCGCCACTCCAGCGACTACCTCGCGGCGACCGCCGAACTGAACCACACCGTCACCACACGGGCGGTCAAGCGGATCACCGCCGCCGAGCTCAGCCCGTCCCTCGCCGCGCCGTCCCGGGCCGGGTCACCGGCCGGGACCGCCTGACGCCGATGGGTTCCCGTTCGGCACCGACCCTGGCGGGGCCACGTCCCGGCCTGGTGACCGACTGGATCGAGTTCTCGGCTGTGGACGGACCGGGTAACCGGTTCGTGCTGTTCCTGCAGGGCTGCACCTTCGACTGCGTGGCCTGCCACAACCCGTACACCATCAACCCGTGCCTCGACTGCCTCGAGTGCGTGGCGACCTGTCCTTCCGGCGCGCTCGCGGTGGACGGCGCCGGCCACCTGACCTGGGACGAGGCGGCCTGCTCCGGCGCCGAGGCCTGCGTGTCGTCCTGCCCGTACGACTCCACCCCGAAGGCCAGGCGGCTGGCGGTGGACGACGTGCTGGCCCTGCTCCGTCCGGCGGCACCGTTCCTGTCCGGCGTCACGGTCTCCGGCGGTGAGGCGACCCGCCAGGTGATCTTCCTGCGCGAACTCTTCCTCACCCTGCGCGCGGACCCCGAACTCGGCCGGCTGACCCGCTTCGTCGACACCAACGGCGACGTGAACGCCCCGATCTGGGAGGTGCTGTGCCCGATCATGGACGCCGCCATGGTCGACCTGAAGTGCCTGGACAACGAGATCCACCGACGGCTGACCGGAGTCGACAACACCAAGGTGCTGGCGACGATCGCCAACCTCGCCGGTCGCGGCAAGCTCCACGAGGTGCGGCTGCTGATGCTTCCCGGCCACAACGACTCCGACGAGCTGGTCACGGCCACCGGACGCTGGCTGGCCCGGATCGACCCGCGGATGCGGGTGAAGGTGATCGGCTTCCGCCACCACGGCGTCCGTCCGACGTCCGTCCCTCTGCTGGAACCGTCACCCCAGCAGCTGGCCCACTACCGCGACCTGCTCGCCGCGCAGGGCGACTTCGACCTGGTCGTCATCTAGCCAGGACCCGCGTGGTTCGCGGGGACGGTTCCGAAACCGCATCACCGGAACCGTCCCCAAACCGAATCACGGGGACGGTTCCCAAACCGGTTCACAGGGACGGACCGGGCGACTCAGCCGGCGTGGCCGTGGCTGGCCCGCCGCGCGAGTTCGGTGTAGAACGTCGCCAGGATCTGCTCGGACGCCTCCAGCGCCGAGAGCTCACCGCTGCCGACCTCGGACTCGAGGGAGTCACGGATCGCGGCGATCGAAGGCGAGGTGCGCAGCGCGTCCTCCAACTCGCCCCGCACCAGCGCCCACAGCCACTCCCGCTGCTGGCGGGCGCGGCGCGCCTCCAACTCGCCGTTGGCCTCGAGCCGGGCACGGTGGTCGAGGATGGCCTGCCAGATCTCCTCCAGGCCCCTACCGGTCAGGGAGCTCGAGGTCAGTACCGGCGGCCGGGCGGCCTTCGCGTCGGAGCTGATCAGCTTCATCGCGATCGAGAGTTCGCGTGCGGCCACCCTGGCCTCCGCCTCGTGGTCGCCGTCGGCCTTGTTGACCGTGATCACATCGGCCATCTCGAGGATGCCGCGCTTGATGCCCTGCAGCTGGTCGCCGGCCCTGGCCAGCGTGATCAGCAGGAAGGTGTCGACCATGCCGGAGACAGCCACCTCGGACTGGCCCACTCCCACGGTCTCGACGAGGACGACGTCGAAGCCGGCGGCCTCGAGGACGAACATGGACTCTCGGGTGGTGCGGGCGACTCCGCCGAGGTGGCCACCGGCCGGTGACGGCCGGATGAAGGCCTGCTCGGACTGCGCGAGTTCGCCCATCCTGGTGCGGTCGCCCAGGATCGAACCACCGGTCTTGGCGGAGGTCGGGTCGACGGCGAGCACGGCCACCTTGTGGCCGTCGTCGATCAGCCGCCGGCCGAGCGCGTCGATGAAGGTCGACTTGCCCGCGCCGGGGACGCCCGAGATTCCCACCCGGACGGCCTTGCCGGCGTGCGGGCGGAGCAGCCGCAACAGGTCGGCCGCGATCGCGTGGTGCGCGGGCTTGCTGGACTCCACCAGCGTGATCGCCCGAGCGATCCCCGGACGGGAGCCCGCCAACACCTGCCCGGCGAGCTCCGCCGGGTCGGTCGGCGGACGCCGGCGCCGGGCGGGATCGTCCCGCACCGGCGCCTGGGCGTCACCGTACTGGCGGCCCGGGGTCGGATCCGAGCGCAGGTACAGCGGGACGTCGTCCCCCTGTTCCGGCACCGACTGCTCCCCCGGACGGATCACGCCGCGTCGAGGCGCTCGCGCAGCTTGGCCAGCAGTTCGATCGCCGACTCCGGGATGACCGTGCCGGGCGGGTAGATCGCGTCGGCACCGGCGGCGTACAGCTCGTCGAAGTCCTGCGGCGGGATGACGCCGCCGACGACGATCATCATGTCCGGACGGCCGAGCTTGTCCAGTTCCTGCCGCAGCGCCGGCACCAGGGTGAGGTGGCCGGCCGCCAGCGAGGAGACCCCGACGACGTGCACGTCGGACTCGACAGCCTGGCGGGCCGTCTCCTCGGGGGTCTGGAAGAGCGGGCCGACGTCGACGGTGAAGCCGAGGTCGGCGAAGGCGGTCGAGATCACCTTCTGGCCGCGGTCGTGCCCGTCCTGGCCCAT
>JAVHXR010000150.1 GCA_031119515.1 Propionicimonas sp. | reverse complement strand
CGCCGGAATGACGTGAGGTCGTCGTCCCGGGCTTGCCCCGGGATCTGTTGGTCGGTTGTGCTGTCTGGGTGTGGAGATTCCGGCGTTCGCCGGAATGACGTGAGGTCGTCGTCCCGGGCTTGCCCCGGGATCTGTTGGTCGGTTGTGCTGTCTGGGTGTGGAGATTCCGGCGTTCGCCGGAATGACGTGAGGTCGTCGTCCCGGGCTTGCCCCGGGATCTGTTGGTCGGCTGAGCTGTCTGGGTGTGGAGATTCCGGCGTTCGCCGGAATGACGGGGTCAAGGTGTCGTCCCGGGCTTGCCGCGGGATCTGTTGGTCGGTTGTGCTGTGCGGGTGGAGATTCCAGCGTTCGCCGGAATGACGTTCGGGCGGGCGGCGGAGGAGCCAGGTTGTCATCCCGGGCTTGCCCCGGGATCTCGGGGGTCAGCCGCCGTCGGCGGCCCTGGCCACCGCCACGCCGGCGGCGGCGAAGTCGGCCAGCGTCTGGTCCAGCCGCTGCGGCGCTACCGCGGCGGTGAGGTCGAGCAGGACGCGCGAGCGCAGCCCGGCCCTGGCGGCGTCCAGGGCAGTCGCCCGGACGCAGTAGTCCGTGGCGATCCCGACCACGTCGACGCTGTCAACGCCGTGGGTGGCCAGCCACGAGGCGAGTCCCTCGCCCCCGCTCGTCCCCTCGAACCCCGAGTAGGCGGCCGCGTACTCACCCTTGGTGAAGACCGCCTCGAACGGCCGGTTGGCCAGGTTCGGGTGGAACTGGGCTCCCGGCGTCCCGGCCACGCAGTGCGGTGGCCAGGAGTCGACGTAGTCCGGGGTCGCGGAGAAGTGCGCTCCGGGATCGATGTGGTGGTCCTGGGTGGCGACGACGTGGTCGTAGCCGTGGTCGCCACCCAGCAGGCCGGAGATCTCCGACGCCACCGCCGCCCCTCCGGCCACGGCGAGCGAGCCGCCCTCGCAGAAGTCGTTCTGGACGTCGACGACGATCAGCGCGCGGCTCATCAGGCCTCCTTGGTGGCGTAGGGGTTGAGCGTCGGCCTGCCCTCGGCATCCAGCATCAGCGTCTCGAGCACGGGCTCGCCGCGGGACATCTTGCGGGAGCTCTGCGGCAGCTCGGCCAGTGCCCTGCGGTGGCGCTCGCGGGCCGCTTCGAGCGACTCGCGCCCCACCACCTGGCCCGACTCGACCAGCTTGACCAGCAACGATCGGTCGTTGCCGTCGTCGACCGGCGGGGCGCCGAGGCCGACCACCTCGGCTTCGGCGTGCCCGTCCGGCCCCCGCCGGCGCAGCGCGAACTTGCGGCCACCGACCGAGCTCTTGTTGGCGCTCCGCTTCGCGACCGGACGCAGCGGCGAGACGGGGTTGTCGTCGTCGGCGCGCGCGACCAGCTTGTAGACGAAGCTGCAGGTGGGTGCACCCGAGCCGGTCACCAGCGAGGTTCCGACCCCGTAGCCGTCCACCGGGGCGCTGCGCAGCGCCGCGATCTGGAACTCGTCCAGGTCGGAGGTGACGATGATCCTGGTGCGGTGGGCGCCGAGGGAGTCGAGCAACTCCCTCACCTCGGCGGCCTGTTCGGCGAGGTCGCCGGAATCCAGCCGGACGGCGCCGAGCCTGCCCGCGGTCAGCCGGACGCCGGTGCGGATCGCCTGCTCGACGTCGTAGGTGTCGACCAGCAGCGTCGTCTCCTCCCCGAGCGCCGCGAGCTGGGCCGCGAACGCGTCCTCCTCGCGGTCGTGCAGCAGGGTGAAGGAGTGGGCGGCGGTGCCGGTCGTCGGGATGCCGTAACGACGTCCGGCCTCCAGGTTCGACGTCGCCGCGAAGCCGGCGACGAACGCCGCTCGCGCGGCCGCGACCGCAGCTCCCTCGTTGGCCCGCCGCGACCCCATCTCGATGCAGGGGCGGTCACCGGCCATCTGGATCATCCGGGAGGCGGCGGAGGCGACTGCGCAGTCGTAGTTGTAGATCGACAGCAGGACGGTCTCCAGCACGACGGCCTCGGCGAAGCTGCCCTCGACGATCAGCAGCGGCGAGCCGGGGAAGTAGACCTCGCCCTCGGGGTAGCCCCAGACGTCGCCGCTGAAGCGGTAGCCGGCCAGCCACTGGGCGGTGCCCTCGTCGACCACCTTCGCCGACAGCAGGAAGTCGATCTCCGCCGGGCCGAACCGGAACGCCTCGATCGCGTCGAGCGCCCTGCCGACCCCGGCCACGACGCCGTAGCGGCGCCCGGTCGGCAACCGGCGGCCGAACAGTTCGAAGACGCTGCGGCGCGACGCCGTCCCCGATCCCAGGGCCGCCTCGACCATGGTGAGTTCGTAGTGGTCGGTCAGCAGCGCAGTGCCCGGGCCTGCGTTCGGTGCATCACCCATGCCGGTCACTGTAGACGGCGCCGCCGTCCTGAGGAGTACCGGGCCGGCGACCAGACATCCCTCTGGCAAGGCGTGCCCGGGCAGAGCCCCGATCGGAGGTCCGGCAAGGGGGGCGGCGTCAGGGGCGCGTGCCAGAATGGCGGTATGAGCAGTCCAGCTGGCCCGGACGGGCCGTCGGGCCGCACCGCGGTGACGGTGCGCCCCGAGGAGGAGCAACTGCTCGATGCGGGTTGGGTGACGATCGTCTGGGACGACCCGGTCAACCTGATGAGCTATGTGACCCACGTCTTCACCACCTACTTCGGCTATCCGGAGGTGAAGGCCAGCAAGCTGATGCTGCAGGTGCACACCGAGGGCAAGGCCGCGGTCTCCCAGGGCAGCCGGGAGAAGATGGAGTCGGACGTCGACGCGATGCACTCCTACGGCCTGTGGGCCAGCCTGGAGAAGTCTTCGTGAAGGACTTCGCCCGCAAGGGCCCCTTCATCCGGGTCCGGCTGAGCGAGTACGAGGCGACCCTGCTGGAGTCGCTGCTCGACCAGCTCACCGGCCTGTTGGGGGTGGACGACTCCCCGCCGGCTGCCGACGATCCGTTCGAGCGCTGGCAGGCCGAGTTCTCCGAGACCGGGACGCTTGACGACACCGACCCGGTGATCGAACGCCTGTTCCCGGCCGCCTACCGGGACGACCCGTCCGCGAGCGCGGAGTTCCGGCGCTTCACTCAGGCCAGGCAGCGGCAGGACCGGATCGACCAGGCCGAGCTGGTGATGACGGCGCTGCGGGACTCCGACGGCGGCCACAAGCCGGTCCAGGTCCGGGTCATCGAGGTCGATCAGTGGCTCAAGGTGCTGACAGCCGTCCGGCTGAGCCTTGCGGTCCGCCTGGGGATCGAGAGCGCGGCGGACGCCGACGAGCTGGACGGGCTCGGCGAGGACGATCCGCGCAGCTACGTGTACCGGGTCTATGAGTGGATCGGGTACCTGAGCGAGGGCCTGCTGTCCCAGGCATGACCCGTCGTCCTGATCTGTGAGACCAGACGTCCCGGGATTTGGGACTCTGGCCGTTCTGTGCGCACCGTGACCCCGGATCGGGGCGTTCGGCGCGGAATTCCTGCCCCGCTCGGGCCAATCGGGAGGCCCTCCGACTAGGCAGCGGGCCTGCAACGTCCGAGATGTGGGAGAAATGGTCTCACCGCTGCCGCTCGACGGGGTGCGAATGCGCAATTTAGCGTAGCCTCACCTACATGTCGGGATTGACCCTTGACCAGGCACCGTTGGGCGCTCGCCTGACCGTCCGCGACGCCGGCGGGACCGGCTCGAGCCAGCGACGCCTGGCCGCCCTGGGGCTGCGCCGCGGCTCCGAGGTGGTGCTGCTGCAGTCGACCACCGGTGGCGGACGGCTGGCGCAGGTCGGGGGCTCCCGGATCGCTCTCGGCCCCGGCGTGCTGCGCCAGCTCCTGGTCGAGCTGCCCGCATGAGCCAGGTGGCATCGCGCGGCGGGGCCGCGCTCGAGACCCGTCCGCCGTCGGTGAAGGCGACCTGCCACAGCGGCGGCTCGATGATCTCCGCCGGGCCGCAGGCACCGGTGATCGCCCTTGTCGGTGCCCCCAACACCGGGAAGTCCACGCTCTTCAACGCGCTCACCGGCGCCCGGGTGACGATGGGCAACTGGCCGGGCACGACGGTCGAGGTCTCCCGCGGCATCTGGCGTAGCGACGGGCCGCCGTGTTCCTGCTGCGGTGAGGCCAGCTGTACCTGCGAGGGGTGCGAGTGCTACTCCGGACGCCTCGAGACCACGCTCGTCGATCTTCCCGGCGCCTACTCCCTCGAGCCCGACTCGCCGGACGAGGCGCTCACCCGCGCCCTTCTGGTCGAAGGACCGGTGGCGGAGCGCCCCGACGTGTGCGTGATGCTGGCGGACGCCTCCCGGCTCTCGCAGAGCCTGTTCCTCGCCTCCCAGTTGCGTGAGCACGGGCTGCGACTGGTTGTCGCGCTCACGATGCTCGACGTCGCCGCGAAGAGAGGGGTCGCCCTCGACCTCCCGGCGCTGAGTGCCGCGATCGGCGCTCCGGTGGTCGGGCTCGACCCGCGCCGCCGAACCGGTCTGCAGGAGCTCTCCGACGCCGTCCGCGCTGCGCTCCGGGCGCCCGTCCCCGCACCGCGTCCGACCGCTGCCGGGACCGATCCGCTCGAGATCGACGACGACCGGTTCGCCTGGGTCGGTGGCGCGGTGGACGCCGCCGTCGCCGAGACCGGCGCGGCCAACCGCACCCTCTCCGACCGGCTCGACCGCTGGCTCACCGCACCCGTTGTCGGCCCGCTGGTCTTCCTGGGCGTGATGTGGCTGGTGTTCCAGATCACCACCGTCGTGGCGGCCCCTCTGCAGGACCTCCTGGACGGGCTCGTCTCCGGCCCGGTGTCGGCCGGTGCCAGCGCCCTGCTCGCCGCGATCGGGCTGGGCGGGACCTGGGTCGAGGGGCTGGTGGTGGACGGCCTGATCGCCGGCGTCGGCGCACTGCTCACCTTCGTGCCTTTGATGATGCTGATGTTCGTCCTGCTCGCGCTGCTGGAGGACTCCGGCTACATGGCGCGGGCGGCCGTCGTCACCGACCGGATGATGCGCGCGATCGGCCTTCCGGGGCGCGCCTTCCTGCCGCTGATCGTCGGCTACGGCTGCAACGTCCCCGCGATCTCCGCGACCCGGGTGCTGCCGGCCGCCGGCCAGCGCGTCCTCACCGCGCTGCTGGTTCCCTTCACCGCCTGCACCGCCCGGCTGACCGTCTTCGTGATGGTCGGGGTGGCCTTCTTCGGCCCCTATGCCGGCACCGTGGTGTTCGCGATGTACCTGACCTCGGTGCTGATCATCGTCGGCGTCGGGCTGCTGCTTCGGAACACCCTGTGGCGAGGCCAGCGCATCGAGCCGCTGGTGATCGACCTGCCTCCGTACCAGGCGCCGACCCTGCGGTTGACCGCCTCGGTCACCTGGGTGCGGCTCAAGGGCTTCCTGCAGACCGCGTCCGGCATCATCGTGGTGACGGTCTCGCTGGTCTGGCTGCTCCAGGCGATCCCGGTGCACGGCGAGGGCAGCTTCGCCGACGTCCCGGTCGAGGACTCGGCCTACGGTGTCGCCGCCCAGGCGATCACGCCGGCTTTCGCCCCGGCAGGGTTCGCGAAGTGGGAGACCACCTCGGCGCTGGTGGTCGGCTTCGTCGCGAAGGAGGCGGTGATCTCCTCCTGGGCGCAGACCTATGCGCTCGACGAGCCGGAGGAGGGGCAGTCCGGGGCGCTCGGCGCCCGGATCGTCGCCGACTTCACCGAGTCCTCCGGCGGGCACCCGATCCCTGCCGCGCTCGCCTTCCTCGTGTTCATGATGGCCTACACCCCCTGTGTCGCCACGCTCGCCACCCAGTGGCGGGAGATCGGGCCGCGCTGGACGATGTTCGGGGTGGCGATGCAGCTGGCGGTCGCCTGGCTGCTGGCGGTGGCGGTCTTCCAGGTCGGGAGCCGGTTCGTATGACGGCTCCCGTGACGGCGGTGCTGTCCCAGATCAGGTCGGGGGTGGCGTCCGTCCCCGACCTCGCTACCCGGACCGGCCTCGCGCCCGACCTGGTGCGGGCGGTGGTCGACCGGCTGGTTCGCACCGGACGCGTGGAGCCGTGGCGCGCCCCGGGCGGGTGCGGTCCCTCCGGCTGTCGCGACTGCGCGAGTTCCGGCTGCCCGCTCACGTCCCTGGCCTGAGCCGGCCTGGCGGTCGGCTACCAGAGGTCTGGGCGGCTCCGGTCCGGCTCGGTGGGCCGGGGCGCTTGCTTCGGGTCCGGAAACAGCGTGCGGCGGGTCTCGTCGAGCCTCCGGAGCACCCGCAGCGTCCAGCGGGACAGGTCGATCGGCGGGATCGGCGGGATCTGCATGGCGGACTCCTTCTCCGGCCTGACGGCGACGCTTTGGCTCCATCATGCCCCGGGGCCTAAAGTCAGGGCTCGTGGCAGTTCCTGACGCCCCGATCGGGGTCTTCGACTCCGGCTTCGGGGGATTGACGGTGGCCCGCGCGATCCTCGACCAGCTCCCCGGCGAGGACATGATCTACCTGGGTGACACCGCCCGCGCCCCGTACGGCACCAAGACGATCCCCGAGGTTCGCGAGTACGCCCTGGAGTGCCTGGACTACCTCGCCGAGCAGGACGTGAAGGCGCTCGTCCCCGCCGTTGCCTGTTCGCAAGCAGGGCCAGGACGTGAAGGCGCTCGTGATCGCGTGCAACTCCGCCTCGTCCGCGGTGCTGCGCGATGCCAGGGAGCGTTACGACGTCCCGGTGATCGACGTCATCCTCCCGGCCGCCCGGCGGGCCGTCCGGGTGTCGAAGCAGGGCAGGATCGGGCTGATCTGCACCGAGGCGACGGCCACCTCGCGCAGCTACGACGACGCCCTGGCCGCCGTACCGGGAGTAGAGCTGGTCACTGT
>JAVHXR010000149.1 GCA_031119515.1 Propionicimonas sp. | reverse complement strand
GTAGCCGTGGCCCCGTTCGGAGGCCACGCCATCAACCTCGCCGCCATCAGCGCTGCCCTGGCCGCCTCCCCGGACGCCGGCGAGGACGCCTCCCGGCGGTGGCGGGCCGCTGTCGTCGGCGGCACCGGCTACCTGCTGCTCGGCTGTGCCAGCGCGACCGTCACGGCGCTCGTCTTCACCGGCCCCCCCGGGCTGCTCCAGGCCGCGGCCGGGCTCGCGCTGATCGGCACCTTCGGCAGTGCCGCGGCCGGTGCGCTCGCGGACCCCGACGGACGCGAGGCGGCGGCCGTCACCTTCCTGGTCGCCGCGTCCGGGCTCAGCGTGGGCGGGATCGGTGCCGCGTTCTGGGCGCTGCTGGCCGGGCTGGTGGTCCGCTGGGCGATCGGCCTGCGCCGGCCCGCGGCCGGGTAGCTCAGCTCTCGCCCAGGCCGGTGCCCAGGTTGCGGGCGGTCATGATCCACTCGTGGTCTAGTGGCACCAGTTTCAGGTTGCCGGCGACCTCCGACAGCGGCACCGGCGCGGTCTGCTCGCCGCGGGCGGCGACCATGATCCCGAACTCGCCCTTGGCGACGTGGTGGGCCGCGGCCGTCCCGATCCGGCTGCCCAGCAGGCGGTCGGCAGCGACCGGGGTGCCGCCCCGCTGCACGTACCCGAGGATCGACACCCGCGACTCCAGGCCGGTGAGTGCCTCGAGTTCCATGGCGAGCTTGAAGGTGTGCTCGCGCTGGGTGTCGGCGACGTTGGCGAGGTGCTTCTTCGCCGCACCGATCGCCTCGGGGGTCTTCGCCGCCTTCACCAGGGCGACGGCCGCCTCGACGTCGGCGGCGTCGGCCAGGTCGCGAGCGCCCTCGGCGACCGCCACGACGCTGAAGTTGCTGCCGTGGGAACGGCGGCGGTTGATGGTCTCTGCGACGGACTCCACCGAGTAGGGGATCTCGGGCAGCAGGATGATGTCGGCGCCGCCGGCGATCCCGGCGCCGAGGGTCAGCCAGCCGGCCCGGTGGCCCATGATCTCGGTGAGGATGATCCGGTGGTGGCTGTGGGCGGTGCTGTGCAGCCGGTCGATCGCCTCGGTGGCGATCTCCATCGCGGTGGAGAACCCGAAGGTGGTGTCGGTGTGCGCGATGTCGTTGTCGATCGTCTTCGGCAGGTGGATGACGTTCAGCCCGGCATCGGCCAGTCGCATCGCGTTCTTCGCGGTGCCGCCGCCGCCCAGCAGTACCAGCGCGTCCAGCCCGTTCTGCTCGTAGTTCTCGACCACCTGTGGCCGCATGTCGCGGACCTCGCCGTCCACCACCATCCGGTGCACCTTGTCGCGGCTGGTCGACAGGATCGTGCCGCCGACGGTGAGGATGCCCGACAGGGCGGTGCTGTCGAGCTGGACGAACCGGTTCTCGACCAGGCCGCGGATACCGTCGCGGAACCCGATCAGCTCCATGCCGTAGGCGCTGATGGCCGCTTTGCCGAAGCCCCGGATGGCCGCGTTGAGGCCGGGGCTGTCGCCGCCCGCCGTGAGGATCCCGACCCGCTTCTTGCTGCCTGCCGTCGCCATCGCCCGTCCTTCCGCCGGAGGAGTTCAGGGTAGCCGGTCGTCCGGCGGCCGCACGATAGCCGACCTCGACCGGGAGTCGGTCCCCGCCCGGGGCGGCGGCGGACGGCATAATCGAGGCGTGGCCACCACGGGCCAGGGGCGGAAGGAGCCGGGATGCGGCGCAATCTCAAGGCAGGGCTGGCGCTGGCCGTGACGGCCGCGGCGCTGGTGCTGAGTTCGTGCGCCACCCAGCCGCCGACGCCGTCGATCACCCAGAACGCGCCGACCCCGACGCCATCGCCCACCCCGACCCCGACCCCGACGCCGACCCCCACTCCGACGCCGACGCCCACTCCGACGCCGACGCCCACCCCAACACCGACGCCGACCCCGACCAAGGCGTCAGCGGTCCTGCTCGCCGGGACGGGGATCGGCGGCCACAAGTTCGGCACCGCGGAGGCCAAGGTCGAGAAGTCCCTCACCGCCGCGCTCGGCAAGCCGGACGAGTCCGTGCAGGGCATCCTGTGCGAACTCAACTCGGCCAGCCCCTGGCAGCGGACGCTGATCTACGACGGGCTGTCGGTGCTGTTCACCGCGAAGACGTCCTCCAAGTCGGCTCCGCGCACCCTGAACGGCTGGGCGCTCGGGCTCGAGGGCAGCCGACCTGCGATCACGATGCAGGACAACGTCCCGCTCACCCTCAGCTTCGCCGAACTGGAGAAGAAGTACCCCGGCGGCACCCTCGAGGACACCGGCCTCGGCGACGGCAGCCAGATCTTCACCCTGCCGAACGGGATCCGTTTCCTCGGCGTCGAGTACCCCGACCTCGTGATGGGTGGCGAGGTCCACTTCTGCGAGTGACGGGGGACGCCGTCCGTCCTACCCCACCCAGACGGCGGTGGCGCCGAGGTGGCCGGCGACGACCACGGTGAGGACGCTGACGACCGCTGCCAGGATGCTGAGGACGCAGAAGGTGAGCAGCAGCGGCCGGCTCGTGCCGCGGGAGACCAGTACCAGACCGACGCTGGCGACGGCGAGCAGGGTGGCGGGCCAGGGCGCGATCAGCCCCCAGGCCATGTGGGTGCCCAGCGTCCCCTGCGCCTGCGTGGTGCCGGCCAGTTGCTCGCCGCTCAGCCGCGCCCCGATCACCGCGCCGAGCGCGACCACCGAGAGCACCGCGACCAGCGAGCCGTAACGCTTGCGCGCCCTGGACGACAGCGCGATCACGATCGCACCGAGGGCGGCCAGGGGAAGCAGGACGACCGCGCCGTGGACGACCAGCGGGTGGAGCGGGGGGAACTGGGTCAGATCCATGATTGATTCTTCAATCATGGCGGGGGTCTGCGCAACACCTCAGCCGAGGTTCACAGCCAGGCCGTGGTCGCCGTCGGTGAAGCCGACCCGGCGCAGGTACCGGGCGTGGGTCTCCGTCCCCGGTCCGGCGAGGATGCGGGTGAACCCTGCGTCGGTGAAGGCGCGCTTGCCGGTGGTGTACAGCCAGGAGCCCAGCTGGGTGTCGCGATAGGCGTGCATGACATAGTCCAGCCGCAGCCGGAGGGTGCTGCCGTCCGGTTCGCCGACGACGGCGCCGGCGGGCAGCCCGTCCCTGGTCAGCAGGAGGACGAAGTCGCCGTCGCGAGCGGCGTCGAACTCGGGCTGGGTGTGCCGGATGTCGTCGGCGTGGGAGCTGAGGAAGTCGACCAGGAACGGCTGGTCGGTGTCGATCGGGACGGCGCCGAGGTTGCTGCGCGAGGAGAACTCCTTGCGCAGGTACCACAGGTTGAGTCCGAGGGTCGCGAGGTTGGTGAGGATGAGTGGGACGGACGGCAGCAGGGCACCGTAGATGATGAACAGCAGGCTGCCGGCTGCCGAGGCGATCCGCAGGCGCACCACGGACGACATCGCGAGGGAGACCACCACGAGGGCGGAGGCGAGGTAGCCGATCAACTCGATCATCGGATCCATCGCCGCATCATAGGACCGCAGGGCAGGACCGCGGGCGGCCCTGAGGGGGTCGTCGAGGGCCAGCCTCTGTTCTCGAGGGCCAGCCTCTGTTGTCGAGGGCCAGTGCCTGGGGTGTGGGGCTCGATGTTGGTGCGGGGGTGAGGGGTCGTGTCGGTTGTTGAGAGTCAGCGTCTGTTGTTGAGGGCCAGTGCCTGGGGTGTGGGGCTCGGTGTTGGTGCGGGGACGGCGGCCAGCGAGTGGACCGGCCGCAACCGGTCGGCAAGGATGGCCGCATGACTCTCGACGCCAACCCGTTCGCCGACCGGTCCAGCCTGCCGTTCGAGCTCCCGGACTTCTCCGCCATCCGTGCCGGGCACTACCAGCCGGCGATCGAGGCCGGGATGGCCGAGCAGCTGGTCGAACTGGCGGCGATCGCGTCCAATCCCGAACCTCCGACCGTCGAGAACGTGATCGACGCCTGGGAGGCGTCCGGGCAGTTGCTGAGCCGTGCCGCGCTGGCGTTCTTCACCGTGAAGTGGGCCGACACCACCGATGAGCTCACAGCGATCGACGAGGCGGTGGCCCCGCTGCTCGCCGCCCACGGCGACGCCATCTACCTCGACCGGCCGCTCTACGACCGTGTCGTGGCGCTGGGCGACCGGGTCGAGGCCGGGGAGGTCGGCCTCGACGACCAGGCGGCGTACTGGCTGGAGCGCACCCGGCTGCGGTTCGAGCGGGCCGGCGTCCAGCTGGGTTCGGGCGAGCAGGCGCGGCTGCGCGACCTCAACACCACGATCGCCGGGCTGCAGTCGAAGTTCGGACGGCTCGCGCTGGCCGGGTCGAACGCGGCGGCGGTGTGGGTTTCCGACGCCTCCGAACTGGACGGGCTGACGGAGGCCGAGATCAAGGCGGCGAGCGAGCTCGCGGTCGAGCGTGGCCGTCCCGACGCCTGGCTGATCGAGATCTCGAACACGTCGGGACAGCGGCCGCTCGACGTCCTCACCGACCGCGGGCTGCGGGAGCGGATCCACCGGGCGGCCACCACGCGCGGTCTGGCCGGCGAGTTCGACACCCGCGCCGTGCTGCTGGAGCTGGCCAGGTTGCGGGCGGAGCGCGCGGTGCTGCTCGGCTTCGCCAACCACGCGGACTTCGTCGCGGCGGACGCCTGCGCCAAGTCGGCGGACGCGATCTGGGAGCGGCTGACGGGTCTCGTCCCTGCCGTGGTCGAGAATGTGGCCGCCGAGGCCGCCGAACTGGACACCGTCCTGCAGCGGGCGGAGCCGGGCGCGACGCTGCAGCCCTGGGACTGGCAGTACCTCAGCGAGCTGGTGCGGGCCGAGCGGTACAGCCTGGACGCCGGCCAGCTGCGTCCGTACCTGGAGTTGGAGCACGTGCTGCGCGACGGCGTGTTCGCGGCCGCGACCGGGCTGTACGGGATCACCTTCCACGAGCGGACGGACCTCGTCCCCTACAACCCCGAGGTCAGGGTGTTCGAGGTGCGGGAGGCCGACGGGACCCCGGTCGGGTTGTTCCTGGCCGACTTCTTCACCCGCGGTGGCAAGCAGGGCGGCGCGTGGATGAACAACATCGTCGACCAGAACCACCTGCTCGGGCAGCTGCCGGTGGTGGTGAACAACTCCAACCTGGTGAAGCCGCCAGCCGGCGAGCCGACCCTGATGACCTGGGACGACGTCATCACGCTGTTCCACGAGTTCGGACACTCCCTGCACGGGCTGCTGTCGGACACCCGGTACCGCTCCCAGTCGGGCACGGAGACCCCTCGTGACTTCGTGGAGTATCCGTCCCAGGTGAACGAGATGTGGTCGCTGGATCCGGCGCTGCTGGGCCGGTACGCCGTCCACGTCGAGACCGGCGAGGCGTTGCCGTCGGAATGGGTGGAGACGCTGATCGGCTCGACGCTGTTCCAGCAGGGCTTCAAGACCGCCGAGTACCTGTCCGCTGCGCTGCTCGACCAGGTCTGGCACACCACACCGCTCGACGAGCTGCCGGCTGACGCGGAGGATGTGGAGGCGTTCGAGGCCGCCGCGCTGGAGAAGGTGGGGCTCACTCTCCCGCTGGTGCCGCCGCGGTACCGTTCGACGTACTTCCGCCACACCTTCGAGGGCGGCTACGACGCCGGCTACTACGCCTACATCTGGTCAGAGGTGCTGGACGCGGACACCGCGGCCTGGATCCGCGCCACCGGAGGCATGACCCGCGAGAACGGCGAGCGTTTCCGGCGCAGGCTGCTCGCCCGCGGCGGCTCGATCGACGTGATGGACGCCTACCGCGACTACCGCGGGCAGGACGCCGACCTCAAGCACCTCCTCGAGCGCCGCGGCCTGCTCCGCTGATCCCGCTTCGGGGGGACGGTTCTTCGCCTCGGGGGGACGGTCCTTCGCCTCGCTCAGGCGCCCGCCCGGTTCGACCACGGTGCGGCGAGTCGTTCCCATTCGGCCTCCTCGCTGGCGACCCGCCGGACGGTGCGCTGGCTCACTTGCGCAAGCGCCGCGACCTGTCGGGTGCTGAGCCCTCGATCGAGCAGAGCCCGGATCACGTGATCCCGGAGGGTGGGTGGCAGGTGGTCGATCCCTGACGCCCCGAAGGCACTGAGCATCCTGCCAAGCTCTCGGGAGGCGTCGGCGTCCGTGGGGAACGCCCAGTCCCCGGCCGGCCAATCCGGCGTCCAGCCCTCCGCGGGTGGCTGGCACGCGAGTTGCTCCAACGTCACCTCAGGGACGAGGGTCCGCAGGACGTCCTCGTCGATGAGGGGGTCAGGGCTTCCGAGCAGGCGCACGCTTCCCCACTGATACTCGGCCGCATCCTGGACGATGCCGGCCGCCACGGGGTTGTTCCACACGTAGCGCAGGAGCGTCACCAGGTAGGTGTCGTCGTCGACTGGTCGGCTTCTGAACCGGTCCTGGAACAGGTGCCCCACGCGTCCGTGCTTCCGGTTGTGCCACAGGACATAGCGGACGCCGAGGCGCTTCATCACCTTCCCTACGGGCTCGTCGAGCGTCTGGAGGACGAGGTGCACGTGGTTTGTCATGAGGCAGTAGGCCAGCACTCGGCAGCCCGAGAGCCGCTTCGTGATCGCGAGGCAGCGGAGGAACCACTCGCGGTCCTCGTCATCAATGAAGAGCGGCTGCCGGTTGATGCCGCGAAGCATGACGTGGTGAATGCCGGATTCGCTGAGTTGTCGAGCCTGCCGGGGCATCGGATCTCCCTTCCGCTTGGGGTGCGTACTGGAGTCTGGCGACGGGATGCCTCGATGGATCACCTGCGCGGGAAGCCTGTGGACAACGCGGCCGCTACGTCGGGGCTGTGGACAGGGACCGTCCCCGTGAGGCGTGGGACCGTCCCCGTGAGGCGTGGGACCGTCCCCG